>JBMZST010000122.1:0-5272 GCA_049623265.1 Porticoccaceae bacterium | reverse complement strand
CCTGCATAACACGCACCAGAGACACTACGCCCAGGTAGTTGTCGAACCAGGAATCAATAATCAGTGCCTGCAAGGGCGCATCTAAATCGCCCTCGGGCGGGGGAACCTGTTTGACTAGCTCCTCGAGAATATCGCCGATACCTGTGCCGGTCTTGGCACTACAGCGCACGGCTTCGGTGGCTTCGATACCGATAATATTTTCGATCTCGTTAATCACCTTCTCGGGTTCGGCCTGGGGCAAGTCCATTTTATTAAGTACAGGAATCACCTCCAGACCCTGGGCAATGGCGGTGTAACAGTTGGCCACCGACTGGGCCTCTACTCCCTGAGCCGCGTCTACAATCAGCAGCGCGCCCTCACAGGCGGCCAGTGACCTGGATACCTCGTAGGTGAAGTCCACATGACCGGGGGTGTCGATAAAGTTGAGCTGGTAGGTCTTACCGTCGGCAGCTGTATAAGGCAGCGTCACACTCTGGGATTTAATGGTGATGCCGCGCTCGCGCTCAATATCCATTGAGTCCAGCACCTGAGCGGCCATTTCACGCTCGGTTAAACCACCACAGAGCTGAATAAACCGGTCTGCGATAGTCGATTTACCATGGTCAATATGGGCAATAATGGAAAAATTTCTGATATGACTGAGATCTGACAAAGTGTTTGCGCTGCCGTTAAAAAATGCGTGCGGATTCTAGCCTATTTAAGGCCCAGTGGCTATGATAACGGAGCTGGCCGCCCGATTATCCGCTGGATAATTCGAGCGACCCAATATCCCGGTATCAATCAATCTGGATGGTCCTAAATATTGCCCTGCCCTGGCGATAAAATCGGATAGCAATGGGCGTGCGTTCAGGCAGCTCCTCTATCACCTGACGGTACTCGTCTCTATCGTCGATACGGCTATAGCCGAGCTGAACAATAATATCTCCCTCTCGCAAACCGGCCGCAGATGCCGCTGAATTGGCAGCCACCTCGGCAACCAGAACCCCACCGCGCAATCGCAGTGCTCGGCGCTCCTGATCATCCAACTCCTCCACCACGAGACCCAGGCGATCACTGCCATCGTCGCTGTCAGCCAAGACGGGGCCATCTTTATCCAAAGCACCCACAACCACATTGAGGGTTTTGCGCTTGCCCTCGCGATAAATCTCCACTTTGGCTTTGCTGCCAGGCGCCATTGAGCCCACGGCATGGGGAAGATCGCCGGAGTCAACAATATCCTGCCCGTCGAACCGCACAATTACATCACCGGGGTTAATACCCCCTTTGTCTGCCGGACCATCTGGCTCAACCGCATTGATCAGGGCGCCCTGGGGCTTGTCTAACTCGAGAGACTCGGCCAGAGCTCTGTTGACATCCTGCATCACCACGCCCAGCCAGCCGCGCTGAACCTTGCCTGTTTTCTTGAGTTGATCAACCACCGACAGTGCAACGCTGGTGGGAATAGAAAACGACAGCCCGATGGAACCACCAGATCTGGAATAGATCTGTGAGTTAATACCCACGACTTCACCCTGCAGATTAAACAATGGGCCGCCGGAGTTGCCTGGATTAATGGCTACATCTGTCTGGATAAAAGGCACATAGTTCTCACCTTTTTCCGTGGGAATACTGCGCCCAATAGCGCTGACGATGCCTGCAGCCACCGAATAGTCGAGCCCAAAGGGCGAACCAATAGCCAACACCCATTCACCGGCGCGAAGGCTGTCTGCATCGGCAAATTTTACTGTGGGCAGGTTTTTAGCCTCAATTTTAAGCAGCGCCAGGTCCGAGCGGCGGTCTGAGCCTATCACCTTGGCGCTGTACTCCCGTCGGTCGGAAAACAAGACTTCAATCTCGTCCGCCTGATCAACCACATGATGGTTGGTCAGCAGGTAGCCGTCCTCGGAAATTACAAACCCAGAGCCCATGCTTCGGGCTTGGCGAGGTGGCTGTTGCTGACGATTGCGCTGCTCCAGCAGCTCGCGGAAAATCTCTGGCAACTGACCCTGCATATTCTGCTGTGTCTGGTTGCGCCCTTTGGTCACTGTGTTAATTTTTACAACCGCTGGCGCCACCTCCTCGACAAGGTCGGCAAAGTCGGGCAGCTGCCCATAGGCTGCAGATATAGAGCAAATACAAAGTAAGGTGACGGTGACAAATTTCTTCAGCACAGATTTTCTCCGATGATTTAGATTTAAGCGGGTTGCTGTTAAAGGAAGTTGAGGCTCTCTTCGGCATCCCTGTCATCAAGTAAGACAGGCTGATAGCGCAAATCGTTCCTTGTCTTTTTGCTCTGCAAGCGCACAATCAGCCCCCCTAGCAGCAAGCCGATCAGTGCACCCGCAATAGACTGCAGATCACCGGCAGGCCCACCCAGCCAGGCCCCAGCCACAGCAAAGACCAGGGGCAGTATGTAGACCAACAGGGAGCTCTTCACGATAACGTCCTCTGGAATACCTATGCTGACTTCCTGACCCAGCCTCAGATTCTCGTGTGAATACGGTGCTAGCACCCGAATGCGATTAGTCTTGCCCGTGAGCTTAGACAGCACGCGAGTACCACAGCCTTTTTGCGCAACACAGGCTTCACAGGCAGTTTTTTGAATAGTGTCGACCCACAGGCCATCGGCTTCCAGAGCAACCACAGTGCCGGTCTCAATAATCATTTGCACACCTAGCCATTGGATTTACTCCAGTACCGGACTGGCCGAGGGGCGAATGGCACTAGCGATCTGACCTGCGGTCGAGCGAGGAATCTCGCCCACCACACAGATCGCATAGAGCTGATTATTAAACTGCGTCTTAGTCAACACAGCCACCGTAGTGCCCAGTTTCGCGTCCAGAGGGGGAAAGCTCTCTGTGTCCTCATTAGAGTCCACAAACACAGAAAATACCGCCAGCCCATCGGTGTACATCCAAGACTCCTGCCCCGTCTCATCCGCCGGCTGATAGGACGAGAGTACAAAGCCTGGCGGTAGCCACTGCGCCTCCCACACTGAGGGTACATCGGCTATAGCTTGATTACTCTCGAGACAGGCCGATTGGGTTACATCTATATCCTCAGATTCAGCCATCTCCGACGACAGCTGGAAGTTATCCAGATCAGCTGCAAAGGAAATATCCACATATTGAAAACGTTCCAGGGGTTTTCCAGTCTGGCTGAGCAAAACCGACTGCAGCATCAGACCCCGCTCCTTGTCTATGGCAATCACATAGCCATAGCGCAGTTTATCCTTGGGCAGAACCTCGACCAGCACTACCTGACGCCCGGCGATTCGGCCATCGCCACGAATATAGAACTCGTAATGGTCTTGAAGCTCAGCATCACTGTCGTTAAACCTGAGCGCCTTGCCGCGAAGCAACATATCGGCGGCACGCAGGCAGCCCAGGTTATCTCCACGGCGCACAATCTCGCGCTCTGGGCCATCCATATGCACAATGCGCTCATAGGTTTTTCCATCCCGCACCAGGTGCACAACCTTAATACTGCGCAGCTGGCCGCGATATTCATAGGTGAACAGACCTTTGTAACTGAGCTCTTTCGAAGCCTTGGCCATCCTTGCTATCAGGTCATAGGCTGAGTCCATCTGTTCGGCAACCAATGGTCCATGCGCAAAAACGGCGGCCATCAATGCCGCCAGTTTTAGGTAGTTCGCAATGGGATTGTGCAACGTCCCCAGCCATTGGTTGAATGACATCAATTTATTCTTTATCAGAACCGGCCTCGCCTTTAGTCACGCGAGCAAAAGGTAGCATTGCCTGATTGCTGTTAAGCGCGGCGTTGTTGGAGTGTTTGAGCATAATATCGTCCATATATCGACGCAGTTGCGCCTCAGAGTACTGCCGCTGCTCTGACTTACGCATCTGAACCACAGGAACCAGGTGCTGGGACGTCTTATTATTGCCACCGGCACTTACAGTACGTGCCTGGATGCTGGGCTGGAAGCCCGAGGGAAATTGGATAGCTGGGCCAGTGCTGCTTTCGGCGCTCTCAATATCCATTTCAGCAAACTTGATTACATCGGCACTCGCTGGGTCTGGCGTATTGAGCTGCTGCACGCCTAGGACAGCCACCACAGCTACCGAGGCTGCAATGGCAAAGCGCCCAGTGGAACTCAGCAGATTGCTGAACCGGTTGACCCTGTGGGTCTCCTCCTGGTCAATCGCCGCCGAAATAGCAGCAGAGTAGTCAATATTGGAGACTGGCTCGCCCGTCATCGACGCGGAAATCATATTATAGCGCTGCCATATACCACGGGCAGTTTGGGCAGATTTATCGGCCGATACTTGATCTTGATCAATGCCCACTTCCTTGAGGATTCTATGCAATTCAATCTCGCTGATTTCCCCATCCACTAGGGCCGAAACTGACTCTGCTAAGCGCTCATTGCGGTCGCTCATTCATTTACCTCATGTTCTATATTTAGTTCGGTTGATAAAAAGTCTGATGGTATGACCGGTGTTCCCCAGAAAGGTTCACCGAAAGTTTAATTACCATCCATTAAATCTAAAACTTTAACATCTATGGACTCTCGAGCCCGAAATATCCTCGATCTTACCGTACCCACAGGGCAGTCCATTACCGCCGCTATATCCTCGTAACTCAGGCCTTCGTACTCGCGCAATGTCACAGCAGTGCGCAAATCTTCTGGTAAGTCTTCAACGGCACGGTTAATAACAGTCTCTAACTCCTCGCGAAAGAGCTGATTTTCCGGGCTGCCCACATCTTTGAGCCTGTCACTGCCGGCATAGTACTCAGCGTCAGCCAGATCCACATCTGAGGACGGGGGTCTGCGACTGCGAGCCACCAGATAATTTTTCGCCGTGTTCACGGCTATGCGATACAGCCAGGTATAAAATTGGCTGTCGCCGCGAAACCTGGGCAGTGCCCTATAGGCTTTTATAAAGGCTTCCTGGGTAACATCAGACACTTCATCCGTATCGCGGATAAAGCGACTGACAATCGCATGGACCTTGTACTGGTATTTCAACACCAATAAATCAAAGGCGCGTTTGTCACCCTTCTGCACTCTAACCACCAACTGTTGATCAGTAGGTTCTGTTTTATTTTCCGTCATGGAGCAATCCGTTTTCCCAAGCCTATGGGTAATTTTTATCGCTGTGAAGTCACAACTCTCGGCAACCAAAGAGACAGACCGGTAAGCGCACAATAAGTTCGCCATTTTAGTCGCAGCTTCTCTGAGCTTATACTATCATGCGGCGTCAAATCTATGTGGCTATAAAATGAAACAAAATCATCTCTACGATGTTTTAATTATCGGCAGCGGTGTCGC
>JBMZST010000121.1:0-5292 GCA_049623265.1 Porticoccaceae bacterium | reverse complement strand
TCAGTGGCGAAGGTGCCGCAGTGGCTCTTGAGGCGCTTATGCCAGTCGATCTGGTATCTCTGCAGATCAATCAGCAGACCTATGCCACCTTTACTACCGAAACCGGCGGCATTTCCGATGATCTAATAGTGACTCGCTGGGCAGAAGATAGCTTTTTCCTGGTGGTCAATGCCGCCTGCAAAGAGCAAGATATTGCGCACTTGCGCCGCCATCTGGGACATTTGACCATCGACCACTTAGCCGATCGACAGCTGCTAGCCCTGCAGGGGGAGTCTGCTAAAGAGGTGATGGCGGAATTGGCACCAGAAGCCAATCATCTGGTATTTATGCATGGCTGTCGGGCTGTTATCCATGGTATGGACTGCTATATCACTCGCTCCGGCTACACAGGCGAGGATGGCTTTGAGATTTCAGTAGCCGCGGCAGATGCCGGTGGTCTGGCAGACAGGCTGCTGGCTCATAATGCAGTGCAGTGGATAGGGTTGGGTGCAAGAGACTCTCTGCGACTTGAGGCAGGACTCTGTCTTTATGGCCATGATCTCACCCTGCAGACCAGCCCAGTAGAGGCCAGTATTGGCTGGAGTATCAGTCCGGCTCGCCGTGCCGATGGCGTCAGAGCTGGGGGTTTTCCCGGCGACGATATTATCCTCGACCAGCTCGCCAATGGTGTGGCAAGAAAGCGTGTGGGCTTTTTGGTTGATGGCCGCGCACCGGTGCGCGAGGGCGCAGAGATTATCGACCAGCAGGGCGCAGTGGTAGGGAAGATCACCAGCGGTGGTTTTGGACCCTCACTGCAGGCACCTGTGGCTATGGGCTATGTGCCCGCCCATCTATCCGCTGTGGGTACTCAACTCAGTGCCCTGGTCCGCGGTAAAGCACGACCCATTACAGTGGCTAAAATGCCGCTAGTTCAGCAACGTTATTTTCGTGGTTAATAACCACTAATTATTGGAGCCTGGTTAATGTTACAGAAGAAACGCACCTTCGCCGATCTAGAGAATGCCGCAGAATTTATGGCCCGCCATATAGGTCCCAGCGCTGAGGATCAGCAGGCTATGCTGGCAACATTGGGTTGCACCAACCTCCAGAGCTTGACTGCTCAGGTGGTGCCTGAAGCTATTGCCATGCAAGAGGGCCTGGATATTGTAGACGGCTGCACCGAGGCACAGGCCCTGGCTGAGTTGCGTCAGATGGCCGAGCGCAATCAGGTATTTAAAAACTATATAGGGCAGGGTTACTACGGCACTATCACGCCCAATGTGATTCAGCGCAATATTCTGGAAAATCCGGCCTGGTACACCGCCTACACACCCTACCAACCAGAGATTTCACAGGGTCGCCTGGAGGCACTTATTAACTTCCAGACCATGATCACCGATCTCAGCGGTATGGAAATGGCTAATGCCTCCATGCTCGACGAGGGAACCGCTGCGGCCGAGGCTATGGCACTCTGTCAGCGTATGTCCAAGTCAAAATCATCCCGCTTTTTGGTGGATGCCGACTGTCTCCCGCAGACTATAGAGATTATTAAAACCCGCGCCGAACCCATGGGCATTGAGGTGCTGGTGAGCGAGCCAGAGCAGTTTGAGGGCGAGGCCTTCGGTGCTTTGCTGCAATACCCTGGCGCCAGTGGTGAGGTGCGCGATTATCGCCAGATAATTCAATCGATTCAGAACAACAAAGGTCTGGTGGTGATGGCAGCTGATCTGCTGAGCCTGGTGTTACTGGAGTCGCCCGGTTCCCTGGGGGCAGATGTCGCCATCGGTTCCAGCCAGCGATTTGGCGTACCTCTGGGCTATGGTGGCCCTCATGCAGGCTATATGGCAACGCGCGAAGCCTATAAGCGCAATCTGCCTGGCCGGCTTGTTGGTCTGTCCCAGGACGCGAATGGCGAGCCCGCCTATCGACTGGCTCTGCAAACCCGTGAGCAGCATATTCGCCGCGAGAAAGCCACCTCAAATATCTGCACCGCTCAGGTGTTATTGGCTGTGATTGCCAGCATGTATGCGGTCTATCATGGTCCAGAGGGGCTTAAGCGTATTGCCCAGCGAGTACATCTGCTGACTTCTGTATTAGCCGAGGGCTTGCGACAGCACAAGCTGCCACCGGTTAATAGCAGCTGGTTCGATACCCTGACGCTGAATACAGGGGATAAAACGGCGGCGATCATTAAAGCCTCAGAAAACAACAAGATTAATCTGCGCCAGATCGATGCCAACACCATTGGCCTGTCGCTGGACGAGACCACGGGCGCCGATGATGTGGTTGCGCTCTGGGATATTTTATTGGGTAGCCATAGTTTGGATGTGGATGCGCTGCTCGATGAGGCGGCCGAAGCACTGCCGGGCAACCTGATGCGCACAGATAGCTTTCTGACCCATCCGACCTTTAGTCGCTATCATTCCGAGACTGAAATGCTGCGTTATCTGCGCAAGCTGTCAGACAAAGATATAGCGCTGGATCGTGCCATGATTCCTCTGGGCTCCTGCACTATGAAGCTCAATGCCACCGCAGAGATGCTGCCAATCACCTGGCCGGAATTCGCCAATATCCACCCCTTTGCGCCAGATAACCAGACTCAGGGCTACCGCGCCATGATCGATGATCTGGAATCCATGCTCTGTGCTTCTACGGGCTATGATGCCATGTCACTTCAGCCCAATGCCGGTTCTCAGGGTGAGTACGCAGGTCTGCTGGCGATTCGCGGTTACCATGAGAGCCGTGGCGACACTCAGCGCAATATCTGCCTGATACCCAGTTCCGCCCATGGCACCAACCCGGCATCAGCCCAGATGTGTGGTATGGCAGTGGTTGTGGTTAAGTGTGATGATCAGGGCAATGTGGATGTCGATGACCTCAGTGCCAAAGCAGCGGCCCATGCCGATAATCTGGCAGCTATTATGGTGACCTATCCATCGACCCACGGTGTGTTCGAGGAGCGTATCGGCGAGATATGCGAGATTGTTCATAGTCATGGCGGACAGGTGTATATAGATGGGGCCAATCTCAATGCCATGGTAGGTGTCTGCCAGCCAGGTAAATTTGGTGGCGATGTGTCCCACTTAAATTTGCACAAGACCTTCTGTATTCCCCATGGTGGTGGTGGTCCAGGTGTGGGCCCCATTGGCGTAGGCGAGCATCTGGCGCCATTTTTACCCCGGGAGTCAGCCGAGGGCCGCCGTCAGGGTGCCCAGGTATCTGCCGCACCCTATGGCAGCGCCAGCATTCTGCCAATCACCTGGATGTATATCCGCATGATGGGTCGAATTGGGCTTAAGCAGGCCACCGAGGTAGCCATACTTAACGCCAACTATATGGCCAATCGTCTGCAAGACCATTACCAGGTGCTCTACACCGGCGCCAATGGCCGTGTTGCCCACGAATGCATTTTGGATGTGCGTCCGATCAAAGATGAGGTGGGTATCAGTGTTGATGATATTGCCAAACGACTAATCGACTTTGGTTTCCATGCGCCAACCATGTCATTCCCTGTGGCCGGCACTTTGATGATTGAGCCTACAGAGAGCGAGTCAAAGGCGGAGCTCGATCGTTTCTGCGACGCCATGATTGCCATTAAGCAAGAGATTGAGCAGGTTGCCAGTGGTGAATACAGTCTGGACGACAACCCCCTGGTGGGCGCCCCCCATACCGCCGCGATGGTCAGTGCCGATGAATGGTCGCGGGCCTACAGCCGCAGCCAGGCAGCCTATCCTCTGGCTAGTCTGAGAGAGAGCAAATACTGGCCACCTGTAGGGCGCCTTGACCATGTGTTTGGCGATCGCAATCTGGTTTGCTCCTGCCCGTCGATCGCAGATTACGAATAATGGTGCGCTGGTTGCTGCGTCGGGATATTCTCCGGCGCAGTCTCTGGCGGTGGGTATTCGGAGGCTAAATGCTTGTGAAGGTCCACTACGCTATAAACTTTGACGGGTTCAGAAAAGCCTTTTATGGCAATTTGGCCCTGGTCTTCGCAGTGGATAGCGTCTTTGACCAGCCCATAGGTGTCTTCTGAGAGTAATATCTGATTACTTTGCGCAGCGGATTCCAAACGGCTGGCCAGATTGACCGCACGCCCAAGTAATGTGTAGTCGAGGCGATTCTCCGTGCCAAAATTGCCGACCTTGCACACTCCGCTGTTAATCCCCATACGCAGACCTTTGGGGTGCTTGATGCCCTCTGCCTGCCAGCGCAGCTGCAGCTCCTGCATAGCCTTGCGCATGGCGATGGCCATAGATACGCAGCGCACAGCATCAGACCTGACACCACGGCTCTCAGGGTCACCAAAGAACACCATAATTGAATCGCCTATCACCTTGTCTACAGTGCCGCCAAAGCGAAAGGCTATTTCAGACATCACGGTCAAATAGCTATTTAGTAGAGAAGTCAGTTGCTCAGGGTCCAGCTGTTCCGCCAGCTGGGTAAAGCCCTCCATATCTGAAAAAAAGATAGTCAGCGCCTTCTCCTGGGTTTCAGCCTTTACATCCTTGCCCGTGAGAATCGCTTTGCGCAGCGGCGGCGATAGATATTTCGACAACCGAAAGGTGCGCAGGGTGAGCCATTCGTTTTGTCGAAGAACGGAGTCATGCTGCTCGGCTAACATGGAGTGGCTGCGTCGAGCCATATTGGCCACTAGTAGGCAGTAGCCCGCCATCAACAAAGTGATCAGCAGCTGTGCCTGAAAGTTTGGGACAACACTGATAGGAGAGAGCCAGTAGGTCAATAGCGCGCCGATAAATAACCCTGAGAGGTCGAGGGGCGCAGTAGCCTTGAGAGGGCATACCACAGTCATCAAAAAACCAAGCCCCAGAATAATAGTCAGCAGCGGGTTAAAGCCCACAAAGGCCAACAATACGCCAGTCAGCACCCCGTCGAGAAACTCCAGCAATAGACCTAGACGCTGCCGCTGCGGCTTGCTAATTCGAGTTGCGGCAGTGAAATAACAGCTAAATTGATAGATAAACAGGGCAGGGAGCAACACTAGTAGGGAAGGATGATAGCCAATTACCCCCCAGGCTCCCAATAGGATAATGGCGCCACAGAGCCCCAGCGCAAGCCGATAGAGCTCCTGCAGTTTCGGCGACGGATACATGATCTCTTTCCATGTCATGATTTTAGTCTAGCACTCAGTATTAGCCTGCGCCTGATTGTTGCCAATGGGCCCAGGGTCGATTGCTTTTATCACCCCGTTTGTGTACAGTTGCGACGCTTCAAAACGGGCCACAGGCCCCGAAAATATTGAAGCAACGAGCACGCCGTGCTCCTGATTAGCTAATAGAACAGAAAACGGCAAAA
>JBMZST010000120.1:0-5307 GCA_049623265.1 Porticoccaceae bacterium | reverse complement strand
GATTGACAGTGGATTGAGAGAGGATGGAGAGGCCCCGCTGTGCAAATTAAAAAAGCCCAAATAGTATTATGCTCTTTGCTATAGGTGATTTAAAATACGGCTACGCCTTAGTATTTATAATAATAAGAGCATCTCAATGCCGTATTTCAGTGTTTCTGACAGTAACAAACTGGTCGTTACCAACTACAAAGTGATGTTTTCATCGTTTAAGAAAACACCTCTGTTCAACAAAATTAAACGCTATAAAGCTAAGCTGATCATCAATCACTCTGACCCACAGGTTTATTTCACGGTGCGCGATCCCTATCAGCGGGCTATTTCATTTTACAAAGATAAATTCCAGAAAATTCCGAAGAATGCCGATCTGAGCAAACCCTTTAAATGGGAAAAACCCCAGAGAGTATTTTTCCCTCTGATGGGTTTGTCGGTCAAAAAAAATAGCCCTCAAGAGATTCAACAGGCACTGCTCAACACCAGTTTTGATGACTTTGTGAGTTTGCTAACTCACTGTTACCAACTGGATGAACATATTCACCCCCAGCACTGGATTCTCAACAACCCCCAGTACTGGGTGCTAAAAGATTTGGGTATTAAGCCCGAGAGACTATCGATCTACAAAATGGACAGAGCCGAGGAAATGGAGGCCTTTGCCAATGCCACGGGTTTTGACTTTGCTCAGCGCGCCAACAGCACAGGAAAAATCAAAGCACCGCAGACCATTAGTCGCCAGTCGCTGGCCAGCCTTAACAGCATCTATCAGCAGGATTTTGTCAGCTTTGGCTATGATATGCGTCAGGCTTGAGGCTATTCTTTCCAGTGCTGCTCTACCCAGGGGGTGGGCAGTATAAAGTGTCGCAGGTGCGCCATTAGAGATCGCTTGCGCTGCCCCCTAAACCCAGCCTTTACATGCTCTGCTGCAGTTAACACCTGATCACCGGCATGATAGCGCCCTTCAATGGCATCCATGGGGTTTAGGTCGCCGGGGAAGATAACCAGCTTGCTGCTGTCCGGCAGTTTCGACACTTTAAAGTAGTTCAACGGAAAGGTACGACGACACTGCTGCCGAAAATGCAGCACCCAGGACTTGGGCCAGAACTTCACCCCACCAGGGGCATTGCGTGTTACGTAGCGCTGCTCGTATTTGTACTGCTCGGCAATTTCTAGGGGCGACTCGGCAAACCTCTGCAACAGAGGCAACAGCTTACCCACAGGGAAGCGATACACTGAGGTCTGACCCAGTTTTTCCAGTGGGTTGCTCGGGTTGCGCGCCAAAATAACATCGTCGGGGTCGCCGTACTCAAAGAAGCTGTCGAGATTACCAGTCACCACCAGATCCAGATCGAGAAATAATACCGGCCCAGATAAATGGGCGAGTTTCTCACTCCACAGGCGACACTTTGGCCAAATACCTTTTTTGGTTTTGGGCAACTCAAAGCTGAGTTCCGGCAGAGGCACAGCATCCACCTCCGGGCGGAAGTTATCGCTGTTGTCGGTAAAACAGGTAAAGGTAAATGGCGGCGTGGTATTGCGGGCGACCATGCCGTAAAGCCGATTCACATAGTCAGCTCCATACTTGGTACCCCAATTGATGCAGATAAATTGTTTTGCTGAATTCGCCACCACTTTCTCCCTATTTCAATATCCTTATTGAGACCAGCTTAGTGCCAGTGTTCTTTCACCCAGGTTGCGGGTTTAAAACGTCGGTACCATTTGCCACTGACTCCGGCGATGGCCTCATGGGGATCGGGCTTGCCATGAAAGACCAGTACGCGACAGTCCTCTGGCATCTCGGTCTCTCTGGCCATAAAAAATGACAACGGCTTGATACAGTGCCGCTTAAAGCTGCGGCACCAGTGATCTGGCCAATAGACCAACGCATTTTTTGCCATCATCGCGGCCGAGAGATACTCCTGCTCGTTGCGATGAATCTTTTTGATATCTTCAAAGGACTTTTCAAAATCAGCCAGCACTTCCGCATGGGCGCCCACCTCAAAGCGATACACCGAGGAGTTGCCGGTGCCATCTTTTTTGATCCAGTCTTTGATAATCATCACTTCGCCTGGGCAATCAAAGAGATCATCCAGGCTGCCGGTAATGATAAGGTCCAGATCTAGGCACAGCACCTTGCCTTTGAGGTCGTAGAGGGTCTCGGCAAAAACGGCCAGTTTGTTCCAGCCGCGCTCTGGCCCACCCAGATCAACGGATAATTCAGGCAGAGGGAATACCTCGACATTCTCATGCAGCCCAGCACCATCCTCGGTGAGGCATACAAAGCGAAAGTCTCTGCTCATATTGCGTGCGACCATGGAGTAGAGTGTATTCACGTAGTCGGCGGAATATTTGGTTCCCCACTTCATGCAGAGAACATTGACCATTTCTTGTGCTGCCATCTAATTGCGTCCAGAGATCGAAAAAACTATTCGGCTACCGGCGCCAGCCAGTCCCGATACTTGTCGCTTTTGCCCCGCACCAAATCAAAATAGGCGGCCTGCAAAATGGTCGCCACAGGTCCGCGCACGCCAGTACCGATAATACGGCTATCGTATTCGCGGATAGGCACTACTTCGGCCGCTGTCCCTGTGAAAAACGCCTCGTCAGCAATATAGACTTCATCGCGGGAGATACGCTTCTCACGCACCTCGATGCCATTGTCTGCAGCCAGTTTAAAGACGGTGTCCCTAGTTAGACCATCGAGACAGGAGGTCAGGTCCGGCGTATAAATAACCCCATCCCGCACCATAAAGAAATTCTCTGCGCTGCCCTCAGACACATAGCCCTCGGGGTCCAGCATAATGGCCTCGTCACAACCTGAGTCCAGGGCCTCTCTGAGAGCCAGCATGGAATTCAGATAGTTGCCACTGGCCTTGGCTTTGACCATGGTGATATTGACATGGTGTCTGGTGTAGGAGGAGGTGCGCACTTTTAAGCCTGTCTCTAAGGTCTCGGGAGACATATAGGAGGGCCAATCCCAGGCGGCGATGCCCACATGCACTTTGAGACCCTCAGCGCGCAGACCCATTCCCTCGGAACCCAAAAATACCAGAGGGCGGATATAGGCGGCGTCTAAATTATTGTCGCGAATCACCTGGCGATGCGCATCACAGATTTCCTCCTGCGTGAAGGGGACCTGCATATGCAGAATTTTGGCCGAGTTGAACAGGCGTTTGATATGGTCTTCCAGACGAAAAATACAGGTACCAGCATCAGTTTCATAGGCGCGTATGCCCTCAAAAACTGCATTGCCATAGTGCAGTGAGGAGGTCAGGAAATGCGTCTGCGCATCTCGCCAATCAACCATCTCACCATCCATCCAGATAAAACCATCGCGGTCTGAAAACGACATAGACCTGTTCCTCTCTATTAACTATTCAATAATTCTTGCCAATGTGTAGCCACAGTCTCTCGCTCCTCAACAAACTCTGACAACGCTATCTCAGCCAGCTGATTATGCAACTGGGCGCGATGCCCTGCGGAACGGAAGCTCTTGTAGATGTCTATCAACCGGAGTGCGTCCTGCTCTGGAAACAACCCGCATTGAGCCAGGGACTCTAATATACGGATGGTATCACTCCAGCGAACAAGCTGGGGATGATCATGGGACCAAACCAAGACTGCAAATTGAACCATAAATTCAATATCGACGATACCTCCACTGCCCTGCTTCAGCGAGAATTTGCCATCTTTGCTGGGTTTTCCCAGATGATTGCGCATTTTTTCGCGCATTTCCCTAACTTCAGTTCTCAGGGATTGCGCGTCCCGTTTGTGCTGCAAGGTCTTTTTGCGCACTAGATCATAGGCTGCAGCCAATTCAGTATCACCGGCCACTACCCGGGAACGCACCAGGGCCTGGTGCTCCCAGGTCCAGGCATCCTCCCGCTGGTATTTTTCAAAGGCGGCAAGGCTGGACACCAGCATGCCGGAGTTGCCTGAGGGCCGCAGACGCATATCTATCTCGTAGGCGATACCCGAGGCCGTAGGCGTTGTCAGCAGATGGATGATGCGCTGGCCCAGACGCACGAAAAATGTACTGCTGTCGATGCTGCGAGGACCGTCAGTCTGTCGCCGGGAATCGCCGTTGTGTAAAAACACCAGGTCCAGGTCTGACTTGTAACCCATTTCAATGCCACCCATTTTGCCGTAGGCAACAACAATAAAGCCCGGCGTGTGGCTATCAGTTGCCCCAGCGGCCTCCAGAGGTGGCTTACCGTAGCTGGCCACCAGATGATCCCAGGCAATATTCACCACGTGCTCCACCACTGCCTCGGCGATCCAGGTCAGGTAATCACTCACCTGCATCAGTGGCAGCACATCTGTGACTTCACAGGCGGCGACACGCAGAGCATAGGACCTACAGAAGTAGCGAATTACCTCCATCTGCTGCTCCATATCATCGCTGGCAATGCGCATGGTCTGCTGCCGCAATTGATCACGCAGATGTTGCTTGTCGGGCGCTGTGTACAGAGTGCGCGAGTCGAGCAGCTCATCTAACAGCGCTGGGTAAGCCACCAGTTCGTCGGCAATCCAGCTACTGCGCTCGCAAAGTAGGCACAGCTGCTCCAGCGCCTGGGCATTTTCCACCAGCAGCGCCAGGTAGGCGCTGCGGCGCAGAATGCATTGAATCAGTCGCAACACGCGCAAAAAAGTCTGTTGATTATTGTCGCGGCCAGCACAGGTCTGCAGCAATCTCGGCATCAGGCTTTCTAGGCGAGTTCGAGGCAGGCTTTGTAGATCCTGAACGGGGCGACTCTGATAAAAGTCATCCAGCAAAGCCGCAAGCTCCTCTGGCTGCTGGTAGTTCAACTGCTGTAAATAGGGCAGCATCTCAGGGGCGCGGAGGTCGGTGGACCAGCGCTGTTCGGCACTGGCGTCGGAAACCCCTTCAGCCGTTGGCTCAGTATCGGAAATAATGGCCTGAAAACTACTGCTTACCTGCTGTCGGTGAGCTTGCAGCTGCTGATAATACTGGGGCCAATCAGCCTGGCCCATAAGCCGGGCTAGACGCTGCTGTCCCAGCTCATCCACAGGCAGCTGCTGGGTCTGTTTATCGCCCATGCCCTGCAGGGCATGCTCAGTATTGCGCAAAAACAGGTAGGCCTGCCACAGGGCTTGCTGCTCAGTGCTGTCCAGTACATTGTCTGCGGCTAGCTGATGCAGAACCTGATAAAGGGACTGAGTCTGCAAACGCTTATTGCGCCCACCACGGATCAGCTGAAAGGTCTGGGCGATAAACTCCACCTCACGGATTCCCCCAGAGCCCAGCTTAATATTGTCTTGCATACCTTTGCGGCTTACTTCGCGATTGATCGT
>JBMZST010000119.1:0-5328 GCA_049623265.1 Porticoccaceae bacterium | reverse complement strand
GTATCAAAGCCCTGGGCTCTGGCAAACGCCATAACCACTTCTTCGGAAGGCTCCTTGCCACCTAGCAGTAGTCTTGTTCCACCCTCGAGGGAGCGGATCTCTAAGTCTGCAATATCCTCGGCTCTTGCTGGCTGAACCATGCCACTTTCCGGCGACGGATTGCCGCTTCTTGCCGCCATCATACGATCAAAACTGTCTTTAAAGGCGACATTAAATCTGTCGCCACTGGCATCCTGCATTTGGTTGTCAGGCAATGCAAGCCCCGACTTTGCTGGCTCTGCAGGCCCTGCCAATTCTGCAATGATACTTTTTATACTGTCCATGACCCTGTTACTCTCAATAAATTGCTTGCGTTCCCCAGTAGGGATTGCAAGACACGTGCCAATGCTAAAAATCTAGAATTGGCTGCGGGCTTTTAGGTTAAATTGCATCATGCTTTGTACTTCTGTCTCTTTGGTCTCTCTGCGAGCCAGCAGGCTGTGCTGCTTCTCTCTGACACGCTCGGCCAGCTGCTCGTATTTCTGTCGTTCCCGCTCAGCTAGCTGCAACACTTTGCTGGCCGCATCGCAGTCACGCTGGTAAAGGGCCAGTTCTCGGCTGGAATCCGCTTTGATACTCTGTAGCTGAACTAAAAACTGGCGAAAATTGGCTGCCTCGTTGGTGCTGTGGGTGCGACGTTGAATCAGGTTGAGTTTTTCCGCGTACTCCACCAACATTTGGTCGACCTTCTGGTCGCGCTCTATGGCTTTCTCTTTACGAGACAGCGCATTGTCGTAGCGGAATCTCGCTTGACGGGCCTCGGCCTGAGCTTTGGATGCGAGGACATCCCAGACCGGCGTTTGGGCCTTGGTCATAGATCTGCGGCCGTCAACTGCTGCATCATGGCATGACAGTTGTCTATGGAGACTGACTCATAGCTGGACTGCTGCAACAGAGCTTCCATCTGCGGCCGCAAGCTAATGGCCCGGTCTAAATCTTGATTGGCGCCGGCATCGTAGGCGCCCACCTGGATAAGGTCCTGATTCTGCTGATACAGGGTCCAAAGGCGGCGGAATAAATTGGCTGATTTCAGCTGCTCCGGACTTAACAGGCTGTTCATCACCCGCGAGATAGATCCTGATAAATCTATGGCCGGGTAATGGGCGGCATCTGCCAATTCTCGCGACAACATCACCTGACCATCTAGCGAAGCTCGCGCTATATCCACAATGGGGTCGGCGCGGTCATCGCCCTCGGCCAGCACGGTGTAGACAGCGGTAATAGACCCGACGCCTCTGCGGCCGACACCGGCTCTTTCGATAAGCCTGGGTAACAGGGCAAATACCGAGGGCGGGTAGCCCTTGGCTGTGGGGGGTTCGCCTATGGCCAGCCCGATCTCGCGCTGGGCATGGGCTGTGCGCGTTAGGCTGTCGCAGAGCAACAAGACGTTTTTGCCCTGGTCGCGAAAATACTCCGCAATCAGATGGCTGAGATTGGTGGCTTTTAATCTGAGCACCGGGGAGACATTGGCCGGGGCGGCGACAACCACAGATTTGGCCAAGCCCTCCTCGCCCAGAGTCTGCTGGATAAATTCCTGCACTTCTCGTCCGCGCTCACCAATCAGTCCTATGACCACCACATCGGCTTTGGTATTCCGCGTTAGCATGCCAAGCAGCACACTTTTACCTACGCCAGATCCCGCCATCAGGCCTATGCGTTGACCCTGACCCAGGGTCAGACAGCTGTTAATTGCCTTGATGCCAGTATCCAGAATCTGTTTGATCGGGCCTCGCTCCATGGGATTAACCGCTAGGCCTTCGAGACTGAGCTGGTCTGTGTAGGCGATCGGCCCTTTGCCATCTATGGGCTCTCCCAGGCCATCCACCACTCGGCCCAGCATGGCATTGCCCACAGAGGCCTTGGAGTGGTTTGAACGCACCCAGATACGAGCGCCCGGGCCCACACCACTGGGCTCCGTAAAAGGCATCAAATAAAGTAAGTCGTTGTGAAAGCCCACGACCTCGGCATCGATAAATGCGCCGGTATCGAGGTTTTCCACCTGACAATGTGCTCCCAGAGGAGCAATAATGCCTTTGGCTTCGAGCGTCAGTCCGACCACCCGCACCAGCTTGCCGCTCACCGATAGTTCCGGTGCGCGCAGCTGGGCTATATGACTGTCAACCTGGGAGGCAAAATCAATCATCGGTCTCAGACTCTTGATCATCCGTTGGCGGCTGATCCAGGACATCTGTTGCAGTATCCTCAGCCAGATCGGCGTCGATCTCCGCTGCAAGCGGATTCTGATTTTCGCCTTCCATCAGAGGGTCGTTATCCAGAGGGGTGTCTACAGGGTCCAAATCGACTTCCTGAGCAATAGATTGTAACGACTCATCCGATGCCGCTGGACTATCCGCTTCGGGGCCCAGCTCTACCGCTCCCTCCAAAGGTTTTTCCTCGACCTGATTGGGAAAGCTGTTATCAAAGGCCCGACGGGTGCCAGCCATGGGCTGACCCAGCAATTCTTGAGATAGGCTGTCGAGCCTGTGTTCGATTAAATCTTCGATGGCGCTATCGTCAATGGTCACCTTGACACTGCCCGCTGATAACTGAGGGTCAGCGCGCAATTCCAAACTGTCGAGTTCGCCCTCTAAATTGGCACTGAATCGGTTTTTGTCGTCGGGATTGAGAGACAGAACAATGGGAGCTTCACCCTGCTTCTCCACATCTTTTAACGCTTCGCTAACCAGGCGCTCTATTACGGCGGATGACTGGGCCAGCTCTCCGCGAACTAGCTGTTCCGCAAGATGCAGTGCCAGCTTTTTGAGCGGGTTATAAAAACTAGTCATGTCCTTTTGCGCCGAACCTATGCTCTGTACCAGCTCATCAAAACTGTTTTTGGCATCAGCCAGTTTGGCCTCGCTCTCCTCTGTGCCGCGCTGGTAGCCCTGGTCATAGGCCTGCTGAATGGCCTGTTGATGAGCAGCCTCGGTTATTTCCTGCTCCTGCTTCTGCTGCTCTGCGAGCTGTTGTTCCGGGGTCTGTTGCAGGGAATCTGCACCGATCGCGGGCTCCTCCTCTGAGGCTAGAAGCTGATCGTCAGGAATCCGAGCCTCACCATCTTCACCCAATACCTGGGGTTGCCACTTGGTAAATCCCGAGGGTTGGCTGCCGTCCTCGGGATTTTCCCAGGATGTCGCAGCAAACGCCTTGGCTTTTTTTCGCGCTCTCAGCAAGCCATTAAGGCGCCAGGACACGGATGATTTTGAATTAGACAAAGCTCTCACCCGATCCTACCAGCATCATTTCACCATCGTCCGACAACTTGCGAGCAATCTTCATAATGGCGCGCTGAGCATCCTCTACCTCGGCGAGACGCATGGGGCCCTTGGCTTCCATATCGTCGATAAGCAGCACTCTTGCCCTGGCCGACATATTGGATAGTATTTTTTCTTTGGTCGCCTCGTCTGCACCTTTGAGTGCTGGCATTAGCAGGTCTTGCTCTACATTGCGCAGCAGTGTCTGGATACTGCGGTTGTCCACCTCTGCCAGGTTTTCGAAAGTCAGCATCTTATTTTGAATTTCGGTGGCTAAATCTTCGTCTTTCTCGGTTAGGGGATCAAACACGCCGGACACAACTTCACCGGAGGAGAAGTTCATAATTTTAGCGGCGGTGGTCACACCCCCAAGGTTGGAAGCCTTAGCTGTTGTTTTGATCAGCTTTTCTGAGAGTACGCCCTCCAGTTCTGCCATAGCCGAGGGCTGCACAGAATCCAGCTTGGCCAGACGCTCAATAATTTCTGAATGCTTCTCACTGGGCAAGAAGCTCAGAACCTGAGAGGCGACATCACTATCCAGAACCGAGAGAATAATAGCGGAGACCTGAGGGTGCTCATCCATCAGAATTTCACCTATGGCTCTGGGGTCCATCCACTGCAGAATTTCCAGCTCTTTGGCCGAGCCCGCCGGCATAATTTTAGCCAGCACCGTTGAAGCTTTATCGTCCCCAAGTGCCGCTTTGAGCACATTGATCACATAGTCTGTGGTGCCCATGCCCAAGTCTGTCTGGTCCTTAATTACCATTATAAAGTCATCCACCACCATACTCACTAAATCGCGAGACAGGTCTGAGACTTCTACCATGGCCTTACCCAGAGAGTTCACCTCTCGGCGATTTAAAAAGCGCATAATATCGGCGGCCTGTTCTTCGCCCAGCAACAGCATAAGTACTGCAGCTTTTTGGGCACTGGCCATTGCCGCAAACTCGGCCTCCAATGGACTTGCCTTGGGCGCCTCTTCCACCTGATCGTTTTTCTTTGCTTTCTTTGCCATAGTCTTAATTCCTGTTCAATCCTGTACCTAGCGGATCATCTTCTTGAAAACATTGGCCACGCGCTCGGGCTCTTTAGCGACCAGCAGTCTGATTAGCGCTACTTTGTCGTCGTAGGACCTTGCATTGTCCATAAACTCTGGCGAGATTGTGGATTTGTTCTCGAGCGCCCGTTTGGCATCGTAGAGAGACACGTCTTGCTCTGTTTTACGACCGCCGCTGGTTTCACCCTCTAACGCTGTTACAGACTTATCACCGCCGCCCACTGCAGCCTGTGCCACTGCCGCATCAGTCTGCATATTGGCCACATAGGTGCCTATGGTCGGCTTCACTACAAAGTACAGCAAGGCAATAAAGAGTAGCACTGCGGCAAGGGTTTTAATCATGCTGATGACCTGGGGATTTTCATACCAGTTGATCACAATTAGCTCAGGCGGGGGCGCAGGCTCAAACTTGGTTGACACTATGGTGACCACGTCACCGCGCTCGGCATTAAATCCAACCACGCTTTTCACCAGGTCGGTGAAACGCTCCAATTCCTGGTCTGAATAGCCTTCGGTGGCACCAGTTTCATCATCGGCGGTCGGTGTGTTGAGCACCACAGCCACCGATAATCGCTCAAGCTTGCCGCCCTGGCGCTTAACATGGCGCACAGCTCGATCCATTTCATAATTACGCGTTGTCTGGCTACTCAGGGTATCCAGGCCGGCGCCGATATTGTCACCAACGCCCTCCTGGGAAATAATCTGTCCGTCGATAACAGCGGTGGCATCCAGTGGCGCTGCATTGGAGGTAGACCCTGGTATTCCAGCAGCGCCCGATCCTGCGGTTTTTTCCTGCACCAGAATTTCCGAGCGCGCCCGTAGTCCATTATTATTGCCATCGTATTCTTCGTAGGTGGACTCGATTTCTGTGAAATCAATCAGCACATCCACTTCTGACCGCACATTGCCTGCACCCACCACCTGCGATAAGAACGCATCGATACGGTTGCGATAGGAATCTTCCATCCGCTGTTTGTG
>JBMZST010000118.1:0-5334 GCA_049623265.1 Porticoccaceae bacterium | reverse complement strand
GGTCGTTGGTATAGGCATGCACTGTGGTCATATAGCCAGACTCAATGCCCATGGCTTCATGCAGCGGCTTGACCAGAGGAGCCAGGCAGTTAGTGGTGCAGGAGGCATTAGAGATAACCTGATGGGCCTGGGTCAGCATAGAGTGATTGATACCATAGACTACGGTGGCATCCACATTAGAACCAGGCGCTGAGATGATCACTTTTTTCGCGCCACCGGCAATATGCAGTGCGGCTTTGTCGCGACTGGTGAAGACACCTGTGCATTCGCACACCAAGTCCACGCCTAGATCA
Organism: Porticoccaceae bacterium; assembly: GCA_049623265.1. Lineage (GTDB taxonomy): Bacteria > Pseudomonadota > Gammaproteobacteria > Pseudomonadales > Porticoccaceae > HTCC2207. Next base: position 5,041 of record JBMZST010000118.1, on the reverse strand, counting down.
CCCCAGGGAATATTGGCTGGATCGCGTTCGCAGAACCATTTGATTTCCTGGCCATTGATGGTGATCGAGCTGTCGCCCACTTCCACCTGCTGGCCAAAGCGACCGTGCACGGTGTCGAATTTGAGCAGATGGGCGCTGATAGAGGCATCGCCCAAATCATTAATGGCGACAATCTGAATTTTGTCCTGAAGGTCTGGGCGCTCATAGAGTGCTCGCAAAACATTGCGGCCGATACGGCCAAAACCATTGATGGCGATTTTATACATAATATTTATCTTCAAAGTGTAGTAAAATTACGCAAATTATAGGTTTAAATAGCATTTTAGGCAATTTTAATTGGTATTTATTACGTAAATTTACATTAAATTGAGGTATTTTACGGTTTTGTTGCTAAAAGATGAAAGTTTGTTACAAAATGGCGCTCTGTAGGGATTTCTGCGCCGATTAAACCTAGAATTAGCCTACGTAGTGGCAAAATTACGTTACTTAATCACCAATGGAGTTGGGGCCAATGCACAGCCAGAATTTGATCAATATTATTACCGATGCCTTACCGGGCCTAAATAAGTCGGAAACTAAGGTGGCGAATGTAATTCTATCGGATCCCGACGCGGCAACGCAGTCGAGTATTGCGGCCCTGGCAAAAAAGGCCAGTGTTAGCGAACCCAGCGTCAATAGGTTTTGCAAACGCTTTAATGCATCTGGTTTTCCCGACTTTAAGCTCAAGCTAGCCAAGTCTCTGGTCAGTGGTATTCGCTTTGTAAATCGCAATGTAGACCCCAATGATGATGTGGCTAGTTATACCCCCAAAATCATTGACAGCACCATCAATACGCTGGCCTCGGTGCGAGACAAAATTAGCTATGCCAGAGTCAATCAGGTGGTGGACAAGCTCATCCAGGCCAAGAGGATTTACTTTTTTGGTCTGGGCGCCTCTGGGTCAGTGGCCCGTGATGCTGAACACAAATTCTTCCGCTTTAATTTGCCGGTCTCCAGCCATGAAGATGTGTTAATGCAGCGTATGTTGGCCTCTACCGGTGGGGCAGGGGATGTGTTCTTTATCGTCTCCCATACCGGTCGCACCAAAGAGATTGTTGAGGTGGCCGAGATTGCCAGAAACAACGGCTCCACGGTTATTGGCCTGACGGCACCAGATTCGCCGCTGGCCGCTATGTGCACTCTGGCAATGGATGTTGATGTACCTGAGAATACCGATGAATATATGCCTATGGCATCTCGTATTGTGCATCTGGTGATTTTGGATGTGCTGGCCACGGGTATGACATTGCGCCGGGGACCAGATTTCTTGCCTCACCTTGAGAAAATTAAAAGCAGCCTCAAGCCAACCCGATATAAGAGCGACAGTTAATTGCTTTTGCTATTGGGTGACGAATTGTCCTGAATTCGCGCCAAAACTGGCAATTGGCTTGAGTAAAAGCCGTTAAATCTACTAGACTAAAACCCTGTGCATGCTGTTAAAGCTATCTAAAAAGGGTTGTTCAGATGTCATCATTACCACTGTACCCAGTCCCTGCCTCCTGGCAGGAATCGGCTTGGATCAATAAACAAAAATATACTGAGATGTATCGTCAGTCTATTGATCAGCCCGAGCAGTTCTGGGCTGAACAGGCTGCTGAATTTTTGACTTGGGACGCACCCTGGCAGACTGTATCCAGCTACGATTTTCCCGCTGGTGAGGCTACCTGGTTTGGTGGCGGCAAATTAAATGTCGCAGTTAACTGTATTGATCGTCATCTGCCTCAACGCGCTGGTCAAACTGCGCTGATTTGGGAGGGTGATGACCCCGGCGACGACAAAAAAGTGACCTATGCTGAGTTGCATGAACAGGTGTCGCGACTGGGTAATGTGCTGCGCCAACGCGGGGTTAAAAAAGGCGATCGGGTGTGCATTTATATGCCAATGATCCTCGAGGCTGCCTATGCCATGCTGGCCTGTGCTCGCATCGGTGCTGTGCACTCTGTGGTTTTCGGCGGTTTCTCTCCTGAGGCATTAAAAGATCGTATCCTGGATTCTGACTGCCAGCTGGTGATTACTGCCGATGAGGGCGTTCGAGGGGGTAAAACCATCCCTCTAAAACAGAATGTCGACAGTGCACTGGCTCATTGCTCCAATGTGCATACCTGTCTGGTAGTAGAGCGCACCTCAGGTACTGTGGATTGGGTGGAGGGGCGGGATATCTGGTACCAGCATGCCGTTGATCAAGTATCCGTTGACTGTGCGCCGGAGTCCATGGACTCGGAAGATCCGCTATTTATTCTCTATACCTCAGGGTCCACCGGCAAGCCCAAAGGCGTGCTTCACAGTACGGGAGGCTATCTGTTGATGGCCGCAATCAGTCATAAATATACCTTCGATTACAAAGAGGGTGATATTTACTGGTGCACCGCCGATGTTGGCTGGATTACCGGGCATAGCTACATACTTTACGGTCCGCTGTGCAATGGAGGAATCTCGCTAATGTTTGAGGGGGTGCCCACCTATCCAGATGCCTCGCGATTTTGGCAGGTGATCGACAAGCATCAGGTCAATCAGTTTTACACAGCGCCAACTGCCATACGTGCGCTGATGTCTGCAGGCAGTGAGCCCGTAGAGAAAACTTCGCGCAGCTCCCTTAAATTGCTGGGGACCGTGGGCGAGCCGATTAACCCGGAAGCCTGGGAATGGTATTACAGGGTAGTGGGTGAGTCTCGCTGCCCCATTGTGGATACCTGGTGGCAGACTGAAACCGGTGCCCATATGATGACCCCTCTGCCGGGCGCTACCGACCTTAAGCCAGGGTCTGCATGCCAGCCATTCTTTGGGGTGGAGCCTGTGTTACTGGATCCTGAGGGCACTGAGATCCAGGGCCCCGGTGAGGGGCTACTAATGATCAAATCCTCATGGCCCAGCCAGATTCGCTCTGTATTCGGTGACCATAAGCGCTGTATCGAGACTTATTTTAGTGCCTACCCCGGTTATTACTTTACCGGAGATGGGGCGCGACGGGATGAGGATGGCTACTACTGGATAACCGGGCGAGTGGACGACGTGCTGAATGTGTCCGGTCACCGCATGGGCACTGCGGAGATCGAAAGTGCGCTGGTACTGCATGAGGCTATTGCCGAGGCGGCGGTGGTGGGTTACCCCCATGATATCAAAGGGCAGGGCATCTACTGCTACGTCACGCCCATGGCTGATGTGACTCCAGATGAGAGCCTCCTGAAGGAATTGGTGGCGGTCTGCGTCGATGAAATTGGCCCCATTGCCAAGCCAGATGTTATCCAGTGGGCACCCGGGTTACCCAAAACCAGATCCGGCAAGATTATGCGGCGCATTCTGCGCAAAGTAGCAGCTAATGAATTAGACAATCTAGGGGATACTTCAACACTGGCAGAGCCTGCCGTTGTCGACGAGTTAATAGCGAACCGTCACAACCGCTAGGCCGTAGTTAAACCATGTTGTGAGCATACAATAACATCAGAATAATAATAGGTAGGCTCTATGAAAATCTTCGCTGCAGTTGCCGCAGGTTTGCTGTTGGTATACGTTCTGCTGTTAAATCTGCCTGCCGCTGCGCCAGTCAAAGACATGCCTTTTTATGAGGCGACTTCGGTACAGGTGATTGCCCATGGCAATGGCCGTGCTCTGCTGCCGGGTAATACACTAGAAGCGGCCATCAATGCCCTCAAAGTTGGCACAGATATCCTCGAGTTAGATATTCACCTGACGGCAGATAATCAGTTGGTTGTGCGTCATGATGACATGATTGACACAACCACCAATGGCACTGGATTGATTGCGGAAATGACATTGGCTGAAATTCAGCAGTACGATGTTGGTTTCCATGAAATTGATTTCCCGGGGCGCTCACATCCCTCCGGTATAGTGGTACCAACACTGGAGTCACTGTTTGCGCGCTTACCTGATAGTCGCTATTTGATAGAGTTAAAGCCTGAGGGAACAGCAGCGGCAGACCATCTCTGCCAACTGGTTAATCGATATAGTCTCACAGATCAGGTGGTTATTGGTTCCTTCCATAGTTCTGTGCTGCGCTACTTTCGGCAAATATGTCCTGGTGTCCCCACTTCGCTGGGGCAGTCGGAAGTGGCACTGTTGGTTGTGCTTAGTCGCTTAGGCCTGGGGCATTTATTTAGCTCGCCTGGTGTCTCGGTGCAGATTCCGGTGGTCTATGGGGGTTTTGAAATTTTGACGCCGGCCATTATTCAGGTAGCCCATCAACTTAATCTGCGGGTTGATGCCTGGACAGTGAATGACCCGAAGATAATGCAAAAGCTGATCGACGATCAGGTAGATGGTATCATTACTGATCGCCCCGATATTTTGCGTCCGATGCTAGTGCAGTAAAAGCGAGATGGTCGGGGGCTGGTAAATTAATGTCGCAATTAGGTCTAAATTAGTCTAAAAATAATACACAGGTGGATAGTAATGAGTAGCATAATGGCAACTATGAAACTTGATATTAGCAAACAACTAGCAAGGCTTATGAGAGAGCGTCGACTCTCCCAGAGCGCCCTGTCTAGAGCGACCGGTGTTCCGCAGCCTACCATAAACCGCATTTTGAGTGAGGTGACCAGGGAGCCGCGGCGCGACTCTGTGGTGCGCATCGCCAATTTTTTTGGTGTCACACCAGAATCCCTGTATGGACCACCTCTTAAAAAGCCTGCAGATACAGAGTCAGTATCCGTGGAAGAGCTTTATGAGCGCATCCAATCATTGAGCGATAGTGATAGAGCGGCTCTCTTTGCCAAGGTGGCTGAGAAACTTACCTAGATTACTGGCTTGTTCTATTACTTACTCCAGTGCTCGTTCGATTAACTACCAGTTCGAGCAGCTGCTGTCGTTGTGAAAAGGGCAGGCTTTCCAGCCAGTTAGTGAACCTTTCCAAGCCGCCGTTATAGGCTTCCTGAAAAGCGTTTTTGTCTTGAGTCTGTGGTGTATTAATCACTGCTAATTCCTTTATTTTAAGTCTTGTTGAAATCCATCCTAATACACTGCTGTTACAGCATGATTCCTCCTTGAA
>JBMZST010000117.1:0-5391 GCA_049623265.1 Porticoccaceae bacterium | reverse complement strand
CTGTTTCGGTTAGTGCCTGGGTTTCGCGCCTATTTTATCAACGCCAATGCTCCTGGGGTGTCCTACCATGTGCTGGGTGATGAAAACCCTCGACGACTAGAAGTTAAAATAGATGGCCGCTCTGTTTATGAATCCATGTTCTCTGCTGTGGAGTGGACCACTCTGGGTGTTACCCTCGACGATATTGACTATATCGAGGTAGTGCGAGGGGGTAATGCACCGGCTGATGGCAGTAATGCGTTTTTGGCTTCGATTAATATTGTCACGCGTTCACCTCTGCAGGAATCTGGCTGGAGGTTTCAAAGCCAGATAGGCAATGACAGTATTCGCAATGGCGCCATAAGTTATTCGGGGCAATTGGGGCCCATCCAGCATCGAACAGTGCTACGTCATCGAAGTAATGACGGTTTTAGCGATTTTGCTGGCGACTATGCAGGTGCCTTTAGAGAGATCGCCTTAGACGACAGTTCGGACACCACCACTTTTGGCTTTAGAGGGCTGTGGACCCCCAATGCCCGAGACAGTATCGAGTTACAGTTTGGTGTCAATGACAGCGAAGTAGGCATCGGTGAAAGAGACTATATTACGAGGCAAATCGACTACCAGTATCAGCATTTGAACTGGACCAGAATTAACAGTGATGGCAGCACCTATGAGCTTATTTCCTATCATAATAAGTTCGATGTGACCGATGACCAAGATGCCCTGACGTTTTATCAGGCGCTAAATCTGATTCCTGAGGGGCCATTCAAAGAGGCGCTGTCGCAGCTTCCAGACAAATTGGTTATTGAGCCCTATCACAAAGCGATATCAGAGCGCTGGGATACCGAGCTCAGAGCCACCTTTGATCACCGACACAATGTTCGTGCGGCCTATGGCGCTGCTATCAGGCGCGACAGGGTTAGCAGTAACTCGTTTTTTGATATGTCAGATTATGCTGCGGAGAACTCATACCGGGGCTCTGCCAATTTTGAGTGGCAAGTGAGTGACAGATTGACCGCTAACTCTGGTGTCATTATGGAATACAGGGATGATGGTGATCAGGTTTGGTCATATCGCGTAGCGAGTAATTATCAGGTGGCTGACGATCATACCCTTAGACTGGCCTTTAATCGAGGCTATAGGGCCCCAACCTTGCTAGAGAGTCATCAGTCCACCTTTATAAGGTACGATGAAAATCTGGTCCTTGATGCTGTCGTTGCCTCGGATACAGACATCAACGCGGAGAAACTTACAAGCTCTGAGTTAGGTTATGCCGGTTCATTTTTCGATGACCATCTGCATTTCGATATGCGCCTGTTTTCTGAAAAAATGTCGGACGTGATTTCTGAACGCCGTATAGCTTACCCGGATGTGGATGGTCAGCTTAATATCCGTGATAACACAGATTCCATTGAAGCTTGGGGTATGGAGTGGCAGGCTCAGTACAGACCCAGCTCCCAGTTCCTAGTTCACGCCAACTACAGTCTCGTCGATCTTAAACACACAGCCCTCCACAGATCGACACCCACCGAGGAAATTCGCGACCTAAGTGGTGTCAACCCAAGAAATCTGGGTTCTCTGCTGGTTAACTATGTCACTGGCAATAATGTAAGTCTCAGTGCAATGTTGAGTTATCAGTCAAAAATTAGACATTATTCCGGAAACAATGATAAGGGCTTTAAACGTCTGGACCTTAAGGCTGCAAAAAAGTGGCGATTAGCGGGCAATGATGTGGAGGTTGCGCTGACCATTCAAAATTTGGGGAGTGACTATCGCGAGTACTATTTCTTTAACCAGTTTTCCACGCGCTATGTGTTGGGCTTGAACATCGGCTTTCCCTAAACCTGCCGACGCGTTTTTCTTGCTTTGAGATTGATATAACAACGATGAGTATCTTGCATAAATGGCTCTCAGTGCTGTCCTCGAGGAGATATCGAGAAGCCAGCCTGTTGCTCTGTGTTGTTCTGGGCAGCCCAGTATTGGCTGCCAGTCCTGAGAAGCCAAGGAATATCGCTTTTGTGGTAAGCAAGGCCTCCTCCGCGTACGAGCAGGTAGTGAGTCTCGCGGAGTCAAATCTACTGGAGCAGAATAATCAGTACAGTTTTGTCACCCTGCTTCAAGGTGCTGAGAGTGATATTGACCGCGCTCTGGAGACGGCTGACCTTATAGTGACTGTGGGTGCTGGTGCGACTCAGAGGGTGGTCAGCAAGGAGCCCTCGCAGCCTATTATCGCGGCTCTAATCACAGACAGTGCATTCTCTGCTATTGCGCAGCAATACTACGGATCAAAGGCGCAGGCTCTGGCCGCTGGATTATCAGTGATCTGCTTGGACCAGCCGGTAAAGCGCAGTATCCAATTATCCAAGCTACTTGTGCCCTCTGCGTCAAACATAGGCTTAATGCTAGGCCCCGCCTCACTGTCTAAGTTCGAAGAATTTGAGCGCCATGTGACTGAGGCCGGCCTGGAGCCCATTCTGGTCAACGTCAATGCCAGAGATAATCCGATTAAAGCACTGGAACCTATCATTAAGCGCAGCGATGTGTTTATTCCGGTACCAGATAGTCGGCTGATCAATATTGCTACGGCGAAATGGATACTGCAGCTGAGTTATAGATACAAGGTGCCAGTGGTCGCTTATTCCAAAGCCTATCTTAATGCGGGTGCTCTGGCTGCCGTCTATACCTCGCCTGAGAATGTGGCCCAGCAGGTGTCTGAACTGATAGCCAAGCATGGGGGTGAGACATTTGACTCAGGTGCAGCTCATATGCCGGCCTATTTTTCTGTTGAGTTTAATACCAATGTGGCAGAGCACCTGGATATCCGCCTAGAAGACAAACAGTTCTATCTCGATCGGTTGAAAAACTAATATGAGATTTCAAAATGAACTCAATAGCATCCATGCTCGACTGCTGATTACAGGCTTGATCCCCCTGGCCATGTTAAGCGTGGTGCTGGGTTGGTATATGATTTCCACCCAGAGCAAGGAGCTGCTGTCCAATATGCATGACACCGGACGGGTGGCGACCAATCAGATGGCAACTAGCGCAGAGTTTGCTCTCTACTCGGGTAACCAGGAGATGTTGAGAACCTTGGGTGATTCCATATTGGATATACCCTCTGTGTCAGGCATGCTGTTTTATAATTTCGCCGATAATCAAACCGTCAGGATTGGTGATATTGGTATCTCGGCCGAGCAGCTGCCAGAGGACTTCGATTCCGGGAAGCCCTTTTTTATAGAGGATCACTGGTATTTCTATTCGACAATTACTCTGCAACATCGAAGCGTCGATGACTATGACGAAGTAGGCGAGCCTGTCTCGGAGAAACTGGGCTGGGTAGTAGTCTCTCTCACTAATGAAATTCTTTTATTTAAACAGCGCCGTGCTATTTTTGGAGCGCTGATCGTAATCACCCTGGGTCTCCTGGTCGCAGCCTGGATCTCTATGAGAATTGGGCGCAGTATTTCCCGCCCTGTGGAGGGCCTCACTCAGGTTGTGGAGGTTATGGAGGCCGGTGGTCTGGGGTCTCTGGCCAACGAGGAAGGGCCACTGGAGTTGCGCAAACTGTCCTACGGCATCAATCAGTTAGCGACCAGTGTCAAGCAGTCCAATGTGCGCATGCAAAGTGAAATTGCCCGCGCCACCGCGCAGTTGCAGATAACTCTGATTGAGCTTGAGGATGCGATGGAAGCCCAGGATCAATTTCTGGCGCGTATGAGCCATGAGCTGCGAACGCCATTAACTGCAGTGATTGGCTTTTCAAAACTGATTTCGACAGAGCTGGACGATCGCAAGCGCGATGAGCACCTCAGGGTGATTGAGCGTTCATCGACCATGCTGTTGACTATGATCGATGATATTTTGGAATTCTCCAAAGCCCATCTGGGGGGCTTTACGTTAGAGGAAATTGCCTTTGATACGGGTCAGTGGCTTAGGGACACTATGGCGATTCATCAGCAGCGTGCCGATGAAAAGGGGCTCGAATTTTCCCTCGACTTGGGAGATGATGTTCCTTCCCAGTTGTGTGGCGATCCGGTAAGGCTAACGCAAATATTAGCCAACCTGATTAACAACGCCATCAAGTTTACCGATGAAGGCTTTGTAACCCTGAAGTTGCGCTGTCTGTCGGTCGAGGACGATATTGTCACGCTTGAATGTTGTGTGTCTGACTCAGGCAAAGGCATTGCGGCGGAAAAGATTCCCAGCCTGTTTGACCCATTTACCCAGGAAGACACCTCCATTAATCGCAGGTTCGGAGGCACCGGTCTCGGACTGGCGATTTGTCAGCGTTTAGCCCAGGCAATGGGAGGGGACGTAAATATCGAAAGTACTGTCGGCAAAGGATCCAATATCAGCTTTAGTTGCCGTCTGTCAGTTGCTAAGCCAGAGGGTGCAATATCAGACGGTGCGGAAGTCGAGGCCTCTCCAGAACAACTGCTTAAAGGCACAATCGTCCTCGTTGCCGAGGACAATCCTTTTAACCAAAAGTTAATCGTCAGGCTGCTGGAGGGTTACGGCGCCACCTGTATGGTAGCCAACAACGGACTTGAAGCAGTCGAGTTAGCCGAAGAGTTGCATGCGGATATTATTTTGATGGACCTGCATATGCCTGTGGTGGATGGTGTGGCTGCCTGCGAGAGCATTATGCAGCAGTCCGGCGATAGTCCACCTGTTATTGGTCTGACTGCCGATATTACTCAGGCCGAGCATCAGAGAATGCTCTCTGCAGGTGCTATAAGTGTGCAGGCTAAGCCACTGGATGAAATTGAATTGGTCAATGCCATGCTCAGTGCTCTTAGTGATCAGCGTCAGATATCCGAGAATTTTGAGGGTGGCCTGCTGGCCTCGGTAATGCCCGTGGAAGAACTAAAATCGGCGCTGTTTGAAAATCTCGACAAGCTGGAAACCCAATTGAGCGCCGGCGAGAAAAGCAGCCTGCGGCAGATAATTCATGATCTGATGGGACTCTGTGGACTCTATGGTATGTCCAAGTTGCGTGAGCTTGTACTTGAATTCAGGGCCACCTACGGTACCCTGGATGTCGATGATAACCTCAGAAAGGTCCAGGAAATACGTCAGCATATAGATAGTTTCTTGGCTTCAAAATCTGTTAAATAAGCTGCGGGTCGATTAGTACTTTCGTATTAATCCGTCAGTGTAATTTATTTTGCTGCATCAATCCTTTAACTTACAACCTAGCATTGACTCCTTGGCATGAAGCTTTGACAGGGACTTTACTGGTAAAAATACACAGACCTACACTGCTGTAAGAAGGGTAACACTGAAAACAGGACGTTATAGAGCAAGGTTGACAGGGAGTTAACTCAGGGAAAGGCGCTCGCTCAGTTGTTAAATTTCGTTTGCTACCAGTTGTGCGGTATAGACGACTTGGAAGTCGTGCGCCACGGA
>JBMZST010000116.1:0-5393 GCA_049623265.1 Porticoccaceae bacterium | reverse complement strand
CAGGCCCCAGGCCAATACCTTGACGGAAAATAGTTTTTCTGGGTTTTCGGAATTACTGTAAAGCATCTCGAGACCGTCGAGTTCGGGGGCGATGCGGATAAGTTTATTGTTGGAAAGTTCAGAGAGAGGCTTGCGGGTGAAGATATCAATCACGTTGTCCATCGAGTGATCAAGCGCCGGTTTGGGCATAAATACTTCTCCTTGAGGCAGTTGATAGCAAAATATTACTAACACTACATAAGGTACTCCAGAATTTCATAAAGCACAACAATTTGTGTTTCATTGTTGTCCAGGCTAAGGAGATACCTGTGATTTAGCGGGTTTGCAATCTAACCCAGCTCATTGGTTTTACTGTAAACTAGCGCACTGTTAAACATGATTGCCAACAATTTGTTATGCGGTAAGTCTATTGGACAACAGAATAACCACGCAGTTTAATCGTGCCTGTGATTCTCCTCAGGACCATCAGTCTATCCCGGGTGCTGATATATTGGTGTCGCTTCAGCCGCAGCTCAGCCCTGATCTACAAGTGGTTATTGATCTTTTTGAGTTGCACTTCTTTGCGACCTACAACACCAGGCTCCAGGCCGGCGCCAGTGAGCCAATTTATCTGCCGGCGAGTGGTGACTGCGCCTGGCATCGACTATTCTTTCGGGAGGATTATATCTCCAGCGCACTGCATGAGACGGCGCACTGGTGTATTGCGGGAGCAGAGCGCCTGAAGCAACAGGACTTTGGTTATTGGTATCACCCGGATGGGCGCACCCAGGAGCAGCAGCAAGTGTTTGAGGCCGCAGAGGTTAAGCCTCAGGCACTGGAATGGATGTTTTCTCTGGCCTGTGGGCAGCGCTTTAGTCTCAGTGGCGATAATCTTGAGGGCGACAGTTCTGGGGCCAGTGAGAGCTTTGCTCAGGCGGTCAGTAAACAGGCTATTCAGTGGTGCGAGCCGGGCAGATTACCCAGTAGGGCGGCGCAATTTATCCGAGCCCTAAGCGGCAGATTTGGCGCCTCAGAGGTACTAAACCCGCAGCAGTATCACAGACAAAAATTGAAATAGAAGCAGGATGTATGCAAGCTTATTTAATCGATTCCTCTATCTATATCTTTCGCAGTTATTTCAGCTTGCCGGAGAATTGGCACGCCACTGGGTCTGGTTTCCCCACCCATGCGGTCTATGGCTTTACCGGTTTTTTGTTGGATTTATTGCGACAGAAACAACCAGAGAGCCTGTTTTGCGCCTTTGATGAGAGCCTGGGTTCAGGCTTTCGCCATCAGCTCTGCGCCGAATACAAGTCGAATCGGGCGCTACCGGATGAAGCGCTGGCCTTTCAACTTAATGCCTGTCGGCAACTCTGTCGTGTGCTGGGGATCAGTGAAATGGCCTCAAATACCTTTGAGGCAGACGACCTGATCGGCGGCGTAGCTACCAAGGTTAGACAGGGCAATGGCCAGCCTGTGTTTGTCAGTCGCGACAAAGACCTTATCCAGTTGGTTCAGGCCACAGACCTCTACTGGGACTTCGGTAAGTCTCAGCCCAAAAACCAGGCTGAACTAGAAACTGAGCTGGAGATTGGCTGCGGTCAAATGGCCGACCTGCTTGCCCTTATGGGAGACAGCAGTGATAGTATTGCCGGGGTCCCAGGTATAGGCGCCAAGACGGCTCGCCAGCTGCTGTCTCACTACCCCTGTATAGATGCTATTCTGGAGCACATGGATCAGTTACAAGATCTACCGATCCGAGGAGCGAAAAAGCTTGCAGACAGGCTGGATGCGCATCGTGACCAGCTGTTTTTATCCCGGCAGTTGGCGACCATAGTGACCCAGGTCGATGAAGCGCCCGATTTGAAAGCCATAGGCTGGCAGGGTATTTATCTGGACGCCTTCGAATTATTTTGTGATGAAATGGGATTCGGAACTGCATTTACAGCCCGGGCTCGCCATCTCAAGCAACGAAGCCTCGGCGGTGCCGGCCACTAATTTCGTAGAACTGTTTTGAAAAGAGTAGATAAGCTGAAAATAATCGCCGATCAAAATATGCCCTTAATTGCTGAGCTGTTTGCCGAATTCGGTGATATTCAGTTAATGGCCGGCCGGGATATTCAGCGTCGACAGCTGCTCGATGCGGATGTCTTGCTGGTACGCTCTGTGACTAGGGTGGACCAAGCACTGCTAGAGGGCACCTCTGTTACTTTTGTCGGGTCTGCTACCATAGGGACAGACCATATAGACTTGGACTATTTACATCGGGCTGGTATTCAATTTGCTCATGCGCCTGGTTGTAATGCAGAGGCTGTGGTGCAATATGATCTCAGTGCGATGAGTTATTTAGAGCCTGAATGGCAGAATAAAACTCTGGGTATTATTGGCTGCGGCAATGTGGGAGGGCGCCTCTATCGACGTATGCGCGACCTGGGTATCCGTTGCAAGGTTTACGATCCATTTTTGTCGGAGTCTGATATTCCAGACTTAACCGATCTGGAACAGGTGCTGGCTTGCGATATTATCTGTGTGCACACGCCCCTGACCACTGGGGAGCCATTCCCCACTTACCATATGTTGGATTTTTCGCGCCTGCAGCAAATCAAAACTGGTGGCCTGATAATTAATGCAGGGCGCGGGCCAGTCGTTGATAACCAGGCGCTGCTTAAGTTATTTAGAGCCGGTAGTCAGCTCAGGGTTGTCTTAGATGTATGGGAGAGCGAGCCAAGTATAGAGACAGAACTGTTAAAATATGTGTCGCTGGCAACGCCCCATATTGCTGGCTATAGCCTCGAGGGCAAAATTAACGGCACTCGTAGAGTATTTGAGGCCTTTAAACAATGGGCTGGCATAGATGTTACTGAAACGTCTGAGACTGTCAGCGGAGAACCATTTGCGTTGCAGCCTTTATCCCTGAATAGGGCTATTTTGGCTTGCTACGATGTTTCGCAGGATCATCGGCGTATGATTCAAGCTATATCAGAGGCTGGGTCAGATGTTGAGCAGGTAGCGCGGCGGTTTGATAAGCTGCGCAGAGATTACCCGGTGCGACGAGAGTTTAGCCACTTCGGTATTGATCGGGCTGAGGACGATCTCGATCAGTACCGCAGCCTAGGTTTTAGGATTATCTAGCTGGTCACAGGCATCCTGCACCATCTCTTCGGTGATAGGAATCTCTTCACCCTGCTCATTAATCACGGCAGCACCATTAAAATCGGCTTTTACTGGTAATGTTTCCTGGTTTTTATGGGTCATTGGATCCTCTGTTACTGCTGTCGTAAGCGCGCCAAAAAATTAGCTAAGCGGCCAATAGATTCACTCAATTGCTCTTGATCCGGTAGGAATACAATTCGGAAATGCTGCTTGCTATCAAGATTAAACGCTGAACCCTGAACCATGAGAATACGCTCCTCTTTGAGTAAGTCCAACATCAGCTGCTCATCGTCGGCGATTGGATAGATCTCTGGGTCAAGCTTTGGAAACAGGTACATAGCGGACTTTGGCATCACACAGCTGACACCAGGAATAGCGGTGATCAACTGGTACGCCAGGTCTCGCTGTGCCAAAAGACGCCCGCCAGGTAGGATTAAATCCTCGATGCTCTGGCGTCCGCCCAAGGCTGTTTGCACTGCCAGCATGGCGGGTGCATTGGCGCATAGACGCATGGAGGCCAGCATCTCTAGGCCCTCGATATAGCTGGCAGCACGCTCTTTGGTGCCAGTTATCAGCATCCAGCCGGAGCGAAAACCAGCAAGACGATAGGTCTTGGACAGACCATTAAAGGTTAGGCAGAGGGTTTCTGTAACCAGGCTGGCCAGTGGCACATGTACTGCGTCGTCATAGACTATGCGATCGTAGATTTCATCGGCAAACACCACCAGATTATGCTTTTCAGCAAGGGCCACCAGCTGTTTTAAGCTCTGCTCAGAGTAGACTGCCCCGGTGGGGTTATTGGGGTTAATAATGACTATTCCCCGAGTGTTGCTAGTGATTTTGGCTTCGATATCGGCAATATCCGGTTGCCAGCCGTCGCCTTCATTGCAGCGGTAGTGAACCGGCGTACCGCCACCCATGGACACAGCGGCAGTCCAAAGCGGATAGTCGGGGGAGGGTATCAGTATCTCGTCTTCAGGGTTAAGCAGCGCCTGCATAGCCATCACAATCAGCTCGCTTACGCCGTTGCCCATAATCACATCTTCGACCTGAATACCGTCTATGCCCTGAGCCTGATAGCGCTGCATCACGGCTTTACGAGCGGAGAACAATCCTTTGCTGTGGCAGTAGCCCTGGGCCTCACGTAAATTCTGAATCACATCCTGAAAAATCTCATCGGGCGCATCAAAGCCAAAGGCGCCGGGATTACCTATATTGAGTTTGATAATTTTTTGTCCCTGATCCTCAAGCCAGTTGGCGTGGTCGAGCACAGGTCCACGGATGTCGTAACAGACATCGGATAACTTGAGGGATTTCAATAAATCAGTCATTATTCACATTCACATAGATTGAGAGGCCTTAAGATGGCTATTGTAGCCAAAAGCCCACGAGTTTTGGATCAACTAGAGAAAATAATCAGTTTTCTTGCTCAGCTCTGCATAGTGCTTCTATGCCTGGATGTCCTTGGTTTTCGCATGGGCATTCTCCCTGGGTTTGTTGCCATTTCGGCGCTCTATATTATGTTTGCTTTCAGTGGCATTGTCTGTCTGATCGGCCTTATAGTGATTATTTATAGGTTTATCATTAATCGGCGCGTTGGCGTAGAGTTATTACTGCTGTTACTGCTGGTCTCTATGCCTTTGGTAATTCGATTTCCCGTGCTTGGTGTGGACATTCTGCAGCCTTCGAATATCAATGATGTGAGCACTGATATAGATAGCCCGCCAGATTTTACCTATGCCGCCTCTCTGCGCTCCCCAAGCCAGAATGCTCTCGAGGATCAGACGTCTAGATACCGACTTGGGTTCGCCGCAAGGGTTCCGGGTGTTGAACCTCTGTTAGTTGATATGCCCCTGCGGGGTGCATTCAGGCAGGCCAGTTATGTGGTCGCCCTTGAGGGTTGGTCTGTGGTCAAAGAGGATCTGGAGTCGGGATGTATTGAGGCGATAGCTCGGTCGCCCATCATGGGGTTTGAGTCTGACATAGTAATACGAATAGTGCCTGTTAGCCGAGACAGCAGTATTTTAGATATTCGCTCATCTTCAAGAGACGTGGCTGATGACTATGGCCTAAATGCGACTCAAATCAGGAGTTTTTTGAAGAAGTATCAGGCGCTGTAAATAAAATTGCTCAACCCCCTAAAATTAACGCGGCTAAGGGTTGACACTGTACCTGCCGCTACTTATCATGCGCGCCTCTTAGCCAATACGTCCCGTTCGTCTAGAGGCCTAGGACACCGCCCTTTCACGGCGGTAACAGGG
>JBMZST010000115.1:0-5455 GCA_049623265.1 Porticoccaceae bacterium | reverse complement strand
TGCAGTACCGTACCCACAGGGGCAGTTGCCGCCTGCAGTGTAATCTCAACCTTGTACTCGCTGGGCAGTGCTTCAATGGTGAGCACGCGCCAGATGCTGATACCTGCCAACAGTAAAAGGCAGGCGGCCAGAAGTAAAAAGAAACTTTGCAAACCAAATAGCTGCAACCAGAAAACTGCGGTAATGGGGCCGGTGATGGAGGTCAGTCCGGCAATCAGTACAATGGTGCCACTGGCGGGGACAATTTCCGCGGGGCGCAGGTGGTCATTGGTCAGTGCAACCACCAGCGAGTAGAGGGACAGTGAACAGCCGCCAAATAAAAATATCAGCAGATAGAGTTTTACCGAGGCCTCGGATTCGCGGCTGATCAGCAGCGCAAAGGCCACTGCAAACAGGCAGGCAAAACCCATTACCCAGCGGCGGTCGACCATATCCGACAGCTTGCCAATGGGATACTGCAAAATCATACCGCCAGCCATCATGGCGCCCATAAAGTTGGCAACCTGATAGACGCTGAAATCCAGTTTGGTCGCGTACACCGCGCCCATACTAAACAGGATACTGGACACCCATTGTGAGAGCACAATGCCAATAACGCCCATGGGGGTGCGATACCAGAGATGGCGCATGGTTACTCGCTCGGTCTCTTCGATGGCTGGGGTGGTTATTACCGATAAGAGAATAGGCACGGCAGCCACACTGACCATCACTGAGATCAGAATAAACAGGGTGAATTCTCTGGGGTTGGCGACATTGAGCATAAACTGCCCGGCGCAGATGCCGGCCAGCAGAATCGCCGTATAGATGCTCAGTATCTGCCCGCGATTGGCATTGTTGGATGCCTGATTTAACCAGCTCTCGGACACCACATAGATAGTGGAAAAAGCAAAGCCTGTGAGCAAGCGCATCAGCGCCCAGGCCCAGGGATTTATATAGATTGAATGCACCAGAATAGTGACAGAGGCAACTGCCGACAGGGCGGCAAAAATGCGGATATGGCCCACCCGCTGAATCATTTTGGGTGTCAGCAATGACCCGGCCAAAAAGCCAGCAAAATAGCAGGACATCAGCAGGCCGATCAGGTAGTCGTCAAAGCCTTCGATTTCTGCACGCATGCCAAGCAAACTGCCCTGCACACCAACGGCGAGGCCAATAAGAGACAGACCGGCAAAGAGCGGCCAGATGCTGACAATGGTTCTAACGGGCATGGGCTTTTGTCGCCTCCTAAAATTCGGCGGCAGGGTACACCCGAATGCTGAAAACGCAAAGCAAAATCAATCCATTTGGCATAATATTTTTAGGGTCTTGATAGCGGTAAAAATCGACCTCTAGGGGGAAAGCCTACACCGCCCTTTATAGCTGCGTGCAAACTCAGATTATTGCGATTAGAATCAGTCAAACAATAAGAAGAACTCATTATGAAAAAAATTCTCAAGATGACGGGCCTGTCCGTTGCCGGCCTGGTTTTGGTTGCTGCACTCTGGGTTGGCAATCTGCTTCTGCAACCCATAGATACTGTCAGAGTTTATTTTGCTCTGGGTCCGGAACCTGAGTTACTGGTCGATGGGCAATTTGCCTATCGCGATCTCAATAAAAACCAACGCCTGGATATCTATGAGGATAGCCGTCAGCCCGCGGAGGCAAGAGCTGATGATTTGATTAGCCAGATGACCCTGGAAGAAAAAGTGGGCCAGATGTTTCATCCGGCTATCACCATAGAACCTGATCTCAGTCTGCTGGTTTTTCATTTGGCTATGGGTCGGGTGGATATAGATGCTGCCGATATTCTGGACAAGCATATCAGCCATTTTAATTTCTATGGCAAGCCCACGCCCGCGGAAATTGCTGACAAACTCAATCGTCTGCAACGGGTAGCGGCGCGCACTCGATTAGGTATCCCGCTAACCATCAGCTCTGATCCCCTTCATGAGGCCTCCAGAGGCGGCGGCATAGCGGCATTTTCAGTGGAAGGCTTCTCCGCCTGGCCCTCTCAGCTGGGTTTTGCCGCAACCAGAGACGCTGAGCTGACGCGTCAGTTTGGGGAGATTGCAGCAGCGGAGTATCGGGCAGTGGGGTTGCGCACTGCACTGCATCCCATGGCTGATCTGGCCACCGAGCCGCGCTGGCCGCGTAATTTCGGGACTTTTGGCTCGAATGCAGATTTGTCCAGTGAATTGACCACTGCCTATATGCTGGGTTTCCAGGGTGAGACTCTGGGTGACCATTCGGTGTTGTCGATGGTGAAGCATTTTCCCGGTGGTGGCCCCCAGGAGTTTGGCTTGGACCCTCATCTACCCAGTGGCAAGCGGCAGATTTACCCAGGGGATAATTTTGGCTACCACCTTAAGCCATTTAAGCAGGCTATCGACAATGGCTTGCGTGTGGTAATGCCCTACTATGGTATTCCCATAGGCCAGACCGATGAAGATGTAGCCATGGGATTTAACAAGATGATTCTTACCGATCTTCTGCGCGATGAATTGGGTTACACCGGTGTGGTCTGTGCCGACTGGGGTATTGTGTCCAGTCGCGCCTGGGGTGTCGAAAGCCTCAGTATCAAGGAGCGTTACAAAAAGTCTATAGATGCCGGCATGGATCAATACGGTGGTGAGAGTGATCCCCAGTCTGTGGTTGAGCTAGTGCGAGAGGGCAAGATTACCGAGGAGAGAATTAATCTGTCAGTAAAGCGTATTCTGCTCAATAAGTTTGCTCTGGGGCTATTCGAGCAGTCGCTGGTAGACGAGGATGCACTGCCCAGCCTGGTAAATACTCCCGAGTATATTCAGGCGGGTCTCAGTGCCCAGCGCAGGTCGATGGTGCTGTTAAATAATAAGACCAGTCAGGAAAAACAGATGTTGCCATTGGCAGCGGGCAGCAAAATTTTTGTGGATGGTTTGGATGCAGAGCAGGCCAGCCAATTTGGTACTGTAGTCAATAGTCCAGACCAGGCCGATGCCATTATTCTGTATCTGGATACTGTGTTTAATGGCAATCAGATTCCCGGCTCCGATGAGCTGATTGATCAGTTGCTCAGCGGTATCTTGCCGGATAGCGATCTCAACTTTGATAGCACTGTTTATAAGCGAGTTGCAGACTATGCCCAGTACGATAATCTGATTACTGTGGTGGACCTTAATCGACCCGCTATCCTTACCGAGCTCAATCAGCAGAGCCGTGCGCTTATTGGCACCTTTGGGGTGTATGACTCGGTGATTTTTGAAATGATCTTCGGGAAGTTTAGTCCCAGTGGCAAGTTGCCTTTTGAGATTCCCTCGTCCATGGAAGCAGTGCGGGCGCAGCAAGAGGATATGCCCGACGATTCAGCATCGCCGGTTTTCCGTTACGGCCATGGTTTAACCTACTAGGTTTCTCTGTCGTTGCTAGAAGCCCAAATCCTCCTGGGTGACCTGCACATCAATATGCTCGCCATCGACCTGGGTGCAAACCAGTATGGGTCGGCAGCAGACAAAGCAGTCCTCGGTGTAGGTCTGGGACTCAGAGGGGTCGACAAACAGGGTAATGGATTCCCAGCAGTAGGGGCAGGTTATCTGCTCTTCATGGAGAGACATTGGCTGCTTAGACCAAATCGGCCAGTGGATGCTCCTGGTCGGACCAGGGGCTGACAAAAAACGGCGCCACCATAGCCTCGGTGACATCTTCAATGCGACTGGGATTCCACTGGGGGCTGTGGTCTTTATCTATGGCCAGAGCGCGAATGCCCTCGACTGTTTCGCTGCTGTGGCCGCGGCGATTCAGATGCTCCGTGTGAAAACAGTGCCGCACCAGATCGCGCTCCATACGCAGATCGTCGGCCAATGTCATAGGCCGGGCCCGGCGTATCTGCTCCAGCACCACATGCAGCATCAACGGCGAACGCTGGCGCAGTGTTTTGATACAGGCATTGGCCCAGTCGCTGTTGTGATCGCTGAGGGCTTGAAGAATGCCGGCTACAGACGGTTGGGCAAAGCAGGTATCAATGGCCTCGTTCATCCAGTCAGGCTGATGATGGGCTGGTGTAGAAGCCTCTAAACGCTCTTCTAAGCGCTGTAACCTAGCGGCTAGGGTCTCGCTTGAATTGGCGGTTAAATCATCCCATAGGGCTTCCATAGAGGCGCTATCAACCAGTTTGTCCGCCAATCCCAGACTAATGGCATCAGCGCCCTGCATCATCTGGCCGGTAAGCGCCAGGTACTCGCCGCTGGCGCCGGGGCAACGGCTTAAAAAGTGGCCGCCACCCACATCGGGAAACAGCCCAATATTGGTCTCTGGCATAGCCAGCTTGCTGCGTTCCGTGACTACACGTATTGAAGCCCCCTGACTGATACCCATGCCACCGCCCATAACTATGCCGTCCATAAAGGCGATATAGGGTTTGGGGTAGGTAAAAATCAGATGATTAAGACGGTACTCTTCGGTGAAAAAGTCTTCCAGGGCATCATCTTCGGCAATAGCAGCGCTGTGAAAGAAACGAATATCGCCACCGGCACAGAAGGCGCCAAAAGGTCCTTCTTTATTTGATCCTCGGATAGCCACCGCCTCCACTGACGGATCGTCCCGCCAGGTAATCAAAAGACGGTAGAGCTCCCGCACCATATCCAGAGACAGAGCATTTAATGCCCTGGGGCGGTTGAGGGTAATTAACCCAATGCCGGCTTTGGATTCACTGAGAATATCGGACACAGGGTTATTCCTTTAATTGATTAGGCAAAATCGGCGATAAGTGCGCTGCGCACCGGATCTTCAATCAGTACCGAATTGGGCTGTATATGGGGGCTATCTATGCCCATGGTTAAGGACTCACCGGCGCGCAGTGCGGCTATGTCATCGGCGCTAAACTCGTACCTTAAGAAATGTACGCTGGAGGTTTTGTCCTCATTCTCGCGCTCCATATCCTCATCGGCAATAGGCACAATGCGCGGTCGATCGCCAACCTGGGCCCATATCTGGCGTTCGACACCTCTCAGTTTTTGTAGCATCAGCTTGCGCTCGTCAATATCGTCGTATTCGAGCATAAAGGTGGCTTTAAGATTTTGCCCCTCAGGCAGCAGTGGGTTATAGCTGTCCAGTTCTTCCTGGATTCCCTCGGCTTCAAAAATACGCTCCACACGGAGCATTTCCTGAATCTGGTAGCGGATGGTTGTTTCATCTTCAAAACAGAGACGGGCATTGCTGCCAATACAGACTTCACGGGTCTTTTTATGGGCCATCACCTGGGAGCGAAACTCCGGGCGCTTCTCGGCATACTGCTCTAGTGACCACAGGTCCGCTCTGGTTAAATCTGCCATGGTTGTTCAGTTCCTTAGATTTGATAGGCCTTGCGCAGCAAGGTCATAGGGTGTTCTGGTTGTTCAACTTTTTCAGACAGATTGCCAATATGCGTGGCGGCCATGGGGCAGTCACTGATAAAGAAATCCGGATCCTGCTCATTGACCTTGCGCACCACGGGGCGTGCAAT
>JBMZST010000114.1:0-5460 GCA_049623265.1 Porticoccaceae bacterium | reverse complement strand
CCAAACAACTTCCCCCGCACCGTATCCCTATAGGCCTTGGGGCTATTGCCCGACCATTGCTTAAATCTGTTGGAAAACCAGCTCGCCTCTTTGTAGCCACTGTAATTGGCGACTTCCAATATAGATAAGTCCGTGTTTTTCAGTAGATCGCAGGCGAAAGTCATGCGCACCTGGGTTAGATAGTCGCTGGGCTTGGTGCCTACGGCTTGGCTAAAGCGACGATGGAAGGTGCGCTGGGTCATGCCGAATTGCGCAGCTATATCTGCCATGGACAGGGGCTTGGCTAGATTGTCCTGTATCCAAATCTGTGCCTGGGCAATGGCTTCGTCGGTATGTTTGCGCTGCTGGTCACCCATGCCGATGGGCTCGGAGATATTGCGAATCTCGTGGAAGAAGTTGCGCTGGGCCTGCCTCGCAATCACCCGGCCAAAGATGCGCTCTACCTGATAGACAATCAGCTCGGCCATAGCATTGACACTGGCGGCGCAGTAGATATTGCCGGCTTGGGTTGTAAAGTGTTGTCGCTCTAACTGCACCTTTGGATACTGCCGTTGCAGCTGGTCAAAATAGTGCCAGTGCGTGGTTGCGGGCTTGTCGTCGAGCAGGCCGGCTTCGGCGAGAAAACAGACGCCGGTGCCCACGGCGGTCATATTGATATTATTCTGATGTTGTCTCTGTAACCAGGGGATATAGGCCTGGTACTTGTTGACCGCGGGTTTGGGGTTACGCCACAGCGCGGGGATATGAATCAGATCACTGGTAAAGCGGTCTTCCAAGCTATGGGTGGCCGGCACCTCAAAGCCCGCAGAGGTATGCACGGGTGCCCCATCTGGTGTTATGCGCCGAATGACCACATCCCGCACCTGATGCTTGCTGGCACGGGCCATGGCCTGAGCGAAATGAAATATCTCTGCAGCCAATGTGCTGCTAGATACCAGCATATTGTCGCAGAGTAGAAGGCTAAGATTGAACGTCATGGGTCCAGAATAGCGCAAAATATGACTATATTCCTTAATTAAATGGCTAATATCTATAATAAATAACCGGATAATCTATCTACACTTAGGCCCTAAGCAGAGTAATTTCAAGGGCGTAAAATGACTCAATCCCTACCAGTAATCGTTGGTTTCGGTGGCTACAATGCGGCGGGCCGCAGTTCTTCTCATCAGGCGTTTCGCCGTATGGTTTTAGAATCCCTGTCGCCGGCAGAGCAGCGCAAAACCGTTGTGGGCCTGGCCTGCTTAATGGGTCAGGTGCAGAAGCAGGGTGATCAATATGTCGATCAGCAGGGCATGGCGCTTAGCGCTGAGCAGGTGGATACCGAATTTCGCGCCCAGGTGCTAGACGGCACCTTGGTGCGCAGGGTTGAATGTTTTGACCCAGCAGCGGTGCCGGGCAATAAAAAAATCAGCTTTGATCACCCAGAGGGTGAGCAGATTGTCTTTAAGATGGTTAAGCGTGACTTGCCCAGCCGCTGTCCAGAGGACTGGCAGGTGCAGGACCTTGGCGATGGCAATGTGGAAATCACGGCTTCGGCGGTGAGTGACTATTTGATTGAGTCCCATTATGAGTTAGCGGCCAAGGCTGCCGGTCAGTTGCCTCGTGGTTTTGAGCCAGGTGACCACTACAATGCTCGCTTCCACCCCCGAGGTTTGCAAATGGCCCTGTTGGGGGCCAGTGATGCGGTGCACTCGCTT
This sequence comes from Porticoccaceae bacterium, assembly GCA_049623265.1. GTDB lineage: Bacteria > Pseudomonadota > Gammaproteobacteria > Pseudomonadales > Porticoccaceae > HTCC2207. The sequence continues at coordinate 3,763 of JBMZST010000114.1, read as the reverse complement.
GGATTACCCTGGGAGACCATTGCGGCCAGTGTGAACCCTGATCAGGTTGGGGTGTATAGCTCCAGCGCATTAAGCCAGGTTTCTGAAGAGGGCTTTGGTGGTTTGTTGCAGGGCCGCCTAAAGGGCTCTCGCACTACGGCCAAGCAGCTGCCTCTGGGTTTGAACTCCATGCCTGCCGACTTTATTAATGCCTATGTGTTGGGCAGTGTTGGCCATACTGAGGCTATTACTGGCGCCTGTGCCAGTTTTCTTTATGTGCTTCAGGCTGCGGTGCGAGATATCTGCAGTGGTCGTCGCCGAGTGGCGATTGTCGGCAATGCGGAAGCTGGCGTAACACCGGAGATCATGGAGGGCTTTAGCAATATGAGTGCTCTGGGCTCGGATGAAAATATCTGCAAGCTAGATGGCACTGAGCAGCCCGACTTACGCCGTGCCAGCCGGCCCTTTGGGCATAACTGTGGCTTTACGCTCTCTGAGGCTACTCAGTATATAGTGCTGATGGATGATGCCCTGGCCATTGAACTGGGCGCGGATATTCATGGTGCTGTGCCCGAGGTGTTTATCAATGCGGATGGCGTGAAAAAATCCATCTCTGCGCCGGGGGTGGGCAACTATATTTCATTTGCCAAAGCTGTGGCTTCGGCGGTCAGTATTGTGGGCAAGGAGACGGTGCAGCAGCACAGCTTTGTCCATGCCCATGGGTCAAGCACGCCAGCTAATCGCACTACGGAATCTGAGTTGATTGATCGGGTTGCCGCTGCGTTTGATATTCAGTCCTGGCCAGTCACCGCCGCCAAGGCGTTTGTCGGCCATTCCCTGTCCACGGCCAGTGGTGATCAGCTGGTCTCGGCGCTGGGTACCTTTAAATACAATATTATTCCCGGCATCAAAACTATTAGCGAAATCGCCCCCGATGTGCATCAGCAGCGGGCCCATTTTCCCCTTGCCGATATGAATGTGGCTGAGCGGGAAATGCAGGTGGCATTTGTTAACTCAAAGGGCTTTGGCGGCAATAACGCCACGGCGGTGGTGTTGTCGCCGACAAAGGTTGATGCCATGCTTGCGGCTCGTTACCCAACAGAATTCACCAGCTACAAAGAACGCCGTACGCGCACCAGAGAACAGGCAGAGGCCTATGCTCAGCGAGCCGATGAAGCGCAGCTAGATGTGATCTATAAATTTGGTGAACCCTTGATTGATGATGCGGCCTTGGGTCTCTCGGAGCGGGGCATTGATATCCCTGGATTCAAACGTCCTGTGACCTTTAATGTGCAGAATCCTTACCCAGATATGCAATAAAATTCTCTAGCCGTTGCAGTAGGGCAGCATCCACTTTTCGCGCCTGATTAATCCATTGTTCTGGCTGAGCTCTGGCGCCGGGCGCGTACTGCCCTGAATTAGATAACGTGCCACCGTGAATGGCGACCACGGTATTTTGAATTCCCTGCGATCCATCAAAAGTTGTCTTTTCCAGCAGGGGCCCACCAGAAGATCCGCTTTCTGCATCGCAGTTATGCAACAGTAAGTGTTCACTTACAAAACTGGAAGATCTATAGGCATGGCACTGCCCGCTAATAGTGATGCGCTCATTGCTGGGGTTATAACCCAGCAGCTGCAGTGTCTGAGCCTGTTGCGGTAGCGCTAGATGCAGGGGCTTCTGTTGCAGTGAGCGCCGCAGTGCCACAAACACAATATCGGTTTCTGACTGGCGCATTTTATCGTCGGTATTGGGTTGATAGCTGTGTGGTGAAACCTCTGCAAAGGCGATGGATTTTAAGCGTCGATTTTCGGGCCTGTAACTACAGTCGGTAAAGGGCAAACCTGTCTTCGTATCGAACAGCACATGGGCCGCGGTAATAATAATTGATGGCCTATTGGCCTCTGTCTCAGAGCCGAGCCCTACATGGGCAGCTGTGCCCCGCAGGCCGCCATCACAAAATACGGTACCTACGGTCTTCAATAGCTGGGCTGGCGCATCGGTGCGACTGTCCTCTATACCGTTGGAGGGGTCGCCATCGCCAAATACAGCGCCTAGGCAGAGCAGCGGCATCAGCCAGAGCCAGACGCCGAAACAAACGGATTCTTTAAGGCTGATCTGTCTTACGGGAATCTTCACTGGGTTTATCCCATATCGCCCCACAGCGACTGAATAATACTGATAGCCGCCAGGGGCGCAGTCTCTGTGCGCAGTACTCTGGGTCCCAGCGCCAGCGCCTGATGGTTAGCTTCTAGCGCCTGTTCAATCTCTGGCTCACTGAGCCCGCCCTCTGGGCCTATCAGCAGTGCAATCTGCTGGCTGCGTTTGATATCTGCCAGTCGCTGGTCGGTGCGATGATGCAGCACCAGCTTTAAATCGGATTCGCAGGATTGCAGCCAGTGATCTAGGTGGCTGGCGGAATGAATAACTGGAACCGTATTGCGCTGGGACTGCTCGCAGGCACTGATGGCTACCTGCTGCCAGTGGTTTAGCCTTTTCTGCAGGCGCTCCCCACTTAGTTTGACCTCACAGCGGGAGGTAAATAGCGGGGTAATTTCACTGACACCCAGCTCTGTGGCTTTTTGCACAATCCAGTCCATACGCTCGCCGCGGGAGATACCAATCGCCAGGTGCAGATTGAGAGGGGACTCTCTATTGCTGTCGATAAAATCAGTGATTCTGGCAGAAGCGCGGCCTTTTTTGGCCTGGGTCAGCTGGGCGGGGTACTCCCCGCCCTGGCCATTAAACAGAGTGATTGCCTGTCCCGCCGTCATTCGCAGTACGGAGGTTAGGTGGCGGGCGGCACCCTCATCGAGATCGATGTCGATGCCAACGGCCAGATTTGCGCTGGTATAGATACGCGGTATACGCATGGCTCACTCGTAATTTAGGGGGCCTTGGTAGGTAGGCCCAGATTACGGCACAGGGTATCAGTAATTTGCCATTGGTTCATGGTGTAAAAATGCAGCCCAGGCGCGCCTCCGGCCAGTAAGGTTTCGCACAGACCAGTGACCACATCCAAGCCGTACTTGATTAAATCCTCTGGATTATCTGTACGCTCTTTAAGTTGCCAGCGCAGCCAGCGGGGAATATCAGCACCACAGTTATCAGAGAACCGAATCAGGTTGTGGTAGTTGGTCAGGGGCATAATGCCGGGCAGTATAGGCTGGTCAATACCCACCTTAGTGCATTCATCTATGTATCTAAAGTAGGCATCAGGGTTATAAAAGTACTGGGTGATAGCGCCATTAGCACCCGCTTTAAACTTTTCGCCCAGCCAATAGATATCTTTGCTATAGCTTTCCGCTTCCGGGTGAATCTCTGGATAGGCTGCCACATAGATCTCAAAATGATCACCTGTATGTTGGCGAATTAATGAGACCAATTCATTGGCATGAACCAGCTGTTTGGTGCCACCAATACCTGAGGGCAGATCACCGCGCAGGGCAACCAGTTTATTGATACCGGCGTCTTTATAGGACTGCACCAGTTCAATCACATCCTGCTCGGTATCACCGCCAAAAGACAGATGAGGCGCAGCGCTGTAGCCGTCGTCTTGAAGGCCCAGCACAATATGTTTGGTGGTATCTCTGGTCGAGCCGCCGGCACCATAGGTCACTGAATAAAATTCAGGATTAAATTTGTTTAGCTCTGTGGCGGTGGTTTTAAGCTTGGCAATCCCTTCCTCAGTTTTTGCGGCAAAGAATTCAAAGCTAATGTGGGGGTTGTTCGTCATGAAACTTGCTTCCTGATTACTAATGGAATCTGGATCCAGCCTTAAAATTG
>JBMZST010000113.1:0-5515 GCA_049623265.1 Porticoccaceae bacterium | reverse complement strand
ACCCAGTCTCCCTCCTCCCAGCAGTTGGATACATGCAAAATAAAGCAGGGCTCGCAGTCAAACCAGCGAATCTCATGGGACTGACCATAGCGGGGAATCACGCCAAAGCGAGCGGGCAGGTCGCGATGGAACTTCAGCACCCGCATACTGTGATTGCGCAGCACATCCATGTTATGGAAAAACGGCAGATCATGGAGGATGGTGTAATTGGTGGTAAACCCCAGATCATGGGGCAGGCGCGGGCCGGGAATCTCAATATCCACTTCCTGGCGCAAGGTGCCATCGGGGTTGGCCACGCCATAGGTCATAAAGGGCGCTTCGTCCCCGTAATCCATAAACAGCAGCTCCCCAGTGTTCCAGTCCACATGGCTGTGGGCGGACATTTTGCGTCTAGTGCGCCCCTTGAGGTCAAATACGCCGCGATTTTCCAGCGTCAGGGGGTTCATGCTGTAGGGCACTCCGGCGTTGTACCAGGTAGGCAGCAGCTGACCATTAAACAGAATCACATCGGTATTGCCGGTGTCCTTGATCGGCGAGTCGGGCAGGGAAAAATCAAAGGGCCCCATAACCCCAGGCCAAACCGCTTGGTTTTCAGCCAGCTCCCGCTGCAGCGCATAGGTATGAATATAGCTGTTGCGATAGGAGGCCTTGCCATCGCGAATATAGATCGCATGCACCATGCCGTCGCCATCAAAGGGATGATAGAGGTTCTTCGGTTTAAATACCGGGTTGGGGCCATTGCGATAATAGGCGCCGAACAAATCGTCTGGCAGCTCGCCAATCACCTCCAGCTCATCCACCGCAATTTCATCTGTGGTAGGGGCGTAAGCGCCGTGGAGATAGGGGTTATCCAGCTCGTAAATCCAGTCCTGAGTATCATCGAATAAGGGTGCTGATCCCAGGCATTTTTCGGTGACTTCAAAGCTATTGCTGCTCATGCTGCTATCCCCCCAGACGTTTTCTGATGTCTATTTATTTTTTTGTTGTGCCGGTAGTTTTTATAAGTCTAATTATGCAAGTATATTAAATATGCGGCTTGCAGGGCAACTATCCAGTTGCCAGTCGCTTCTGATCTCGATAATATCCCAGCCTAGATAACAATAATAACGCTGCCAAAGCGGGTTTCTTTTATGCCATTACCCAAGCTGCGCCTGCCAGTCATTCAGGCGCCCTTATTTCTGCTCTCTGGCCCCGAGATGGTGATTGCCAGTTGCAGAGCCGGTATTCTGGGCTCCTTTCCCAGCCCCAATGCTCGCAGCCCGGAAATACTTGAAGACTGGCTAATTGAAATCACCAGGGCGCTCAAGGGCGACTCAGAGGCAGTCCCCTGGGCCATCAATCTGGTGATGCACAGGTCCAATCCCCGTCGCCATGCTGATCTTGAACTAGCTATTAAATATCGAGCACCGCTGGTGATTACTGCATTGGGCAGCCCCAAAGAAGCGGTTGAGGCCGTTCACAGCTATGGTGGCTCCATTTATGCCGACGTCAATACTGTGGAATTTGCCCGCCGCGCCGCTGATACCGGCGTCGATGGTCTGGCGCTTATCTGTGCTGGTGCTGGTGGTCATACAGGGCAGTTGTCACCCTTTGCCTTTGTCGACGAGGTGCGACAGTTTTTTGAGGGTGAGATTATTCTCTCCGGCGCCATCAGCAATGGTCGCGCTATTTGCGCGGCCCGGATGCTCGGCGCCGACTATGTGTATATGGGCACCAGATTTATTCCCAGCCATGAATCTCTGGCCGCTGATGCCTACAAGCAGATGGTGGTCGATGCCTCGGCTGGCGATATAGTTACCTCGGACTCTGTGACCGGGGTTAAAGCCAATTGGTTGAGAGACAGTCTGATTAATGCCGGCTACGACACAGCTAATATGCCGCCGGCTGGGGATATTAATTTTCTTGAGGCTGCCGCGGATGTTAAGCGCTGGCGCGATATCTGGGCTGCAGGTCAGGCAGTAGCCGCCAGTACCAAACAGCAGTCTATTGCCAGTATTGTGGATCAGTTGGAGCAGGAATACACAGAAGCTAGGGGGGTGGAGTTATGATTACATCATCTGCACAGCGAATTGCAGACTACAGAGAGCGGGGTTGGTGGGGAGATCTGACTCTTCATGGTATGTTGCGACAGCATGCCCAGCAGAACCCAGATTTACTGGCCGTGGCCGATCAGCCCAACCGTCAGGCACTGACCGGAGACGATCCGCTGCGATTGTCGTTCTCAGAACTCGACTATGCCAGTGATAATCTCGCTGCGCAGCTGTTGCAGGCTGGTGTTCAAAGTGGCGAGTCTATTTTGGTGCAGTTGCCCAATATTGCCGAGCTGGTAATAGGCTATTTGGCCGCCAGCAAAATAGGCGTGATTATTTCGCCAGCGGCCGTGCAATACGGTGCCCATGAGTTGCAGCATATTTGCGCTACTATCCAACCCAGGGCCATGCTGACTATCGAACAGTTTAATGGGCTGCCCCTGGCGGCCAATGCCCGCCAGCATCTGCCACAGTCGATTGAGGTGCTGGCGTTTGGTACTGATATTAGCGTTGATAGCCGTTGCCATGCTGATATCCAGCAGCAGCTGGCTGAGTATGAAAACCGCCATCCCACCGGGGCCGATGATATTTTGACGATCTGCTGGACCTCTGGAACCACAGGTACACCCAAGGGCGTGCCGCGCTCGCACAATATGTGGTTCGCCACGTCACGCTGCTGTATGGAGGCGGCGGACTATCAATTGGGAGACCGCTTTCTCAATCTTTTCCCTATGGTCAATATGGGTTCTGTGGGCGCCTTTCTGTATCCCTCTATGCTGGTGGGCTGCAGTATTATTTTGCATCACCCCCTAGATCCAGCTCTGTTTTTGAGCCAGTTACAGGATGAAAAAATCACCTTCACCGTGGCTCCACCGGCGGTGCTGAATCAGCTGGCTAAAAATGAGGCCCTGTGGAATCAGTTCGACTTTTCCCATCTGCGCTCCATAGGCTCCGGCTCTGCGCCGCTGGCGCCCTGGATGATTGAGACCTTTGCGGAAAAATACGGCAAAGAGGTAATCAATTTTTATGGCTCCAACGAGGGAATCAGCCTGTTTTGCACGCCCAAACATTGCTCTGATGCCACTCAGAGGGCCACGTTGTTTCCCCGGGTAGGTGCCGGTATCCAAAGCTGGGATTCAGAGGTCAATGCCATGGTCTACAGCAAGGTGGTTGATGTAGACACTGGCGAGGAGATTACTGAGGTCGGCAAGGTGGGCGAGCTGTTGTTTGACGGTGCTACGGTGTTCGACGGTTATCTGGGTACGGATAACTCGGAAGTGTTTACCGAGGATGGATTTTTTCGTACTGGCGATTTGGTTGAACTCTGTGGCGAGCCGCCTAATTTCTATCAGATTGCAGGTCGCTGCAAAGATATTATCAATCGCGGCGGTATGAAAATTTCTCCCATGGAAATCGATATCTTGCTGGAGGGTCTGCCCAACTCTGTGGAAGCCGCAGTCTGCGCCTATGAAGATGAGCGACTGGGCGAAAAAATCTGCGCCTGTGTTGTGAGCGCCCCAGAGTCAGAACAGCCCAGCTTGTCGCAGATTATTCAGCATCTCAGGGACCAGGGTGTGGCCAAATTCAAACTGCCGGAGCGCCTGGAGTTTTTTGAAGCATTGCCGCGCAACCCTCTGGGTAAGGTTCAGCGCTTTTTGCTGCAGGAGCAGGTAGGTCAACGAATAGAGGGAATCCAATAATGACGGCACCAATCTATGTACTGGGTGGCGCCCAGACCGATTTTGCTCGCAACTGGGCCAGAGAGGGACTCAGTATCTACGATATGTTTCGGGAAACGCTGGATGCTGCACTGATTTCAACAGGCATCAGTCCGGAACAGATAGAGGTGGGCCATGTGGGCAACTTTGTCGGCGACCTGTTTACCGGGCAGGGGTTAATCGGTGGCTTTTTTGCCGAGGTCTACCCGCAGCTGGCCTCTATCCCCACCAGCCGTCACGAGGCCGCCTGTGCCTCTGGGTCTATTGCGGTGCTCAGCGCTATGCGCGATATAGAGGCGGGCCATTATGATCTGGCCTGTGTTCTGGGGCTGGAGTATATGCGCAATGTGGATGGCCAAACCGGTGCCGAACATCTGGGTGCCGCGACCTGGAAAGGGGTGGAGGCCACCAGTTGCGACTTTCCCTGGCCCTATATGTTTAACCAGATTATCGATGAATATGATGCCCGCCATGGAATCGACTGTGATCATCTTAAAACCATCTCGCAAATCAATTTTGATAATGGCCGCCGCAACCCCAATGCCCAGTCGCGAAACTGGCAGTTCCAACCGGAGAGTTTTACCGATAATGACCAGTACAACCCCGTGATTGAGGGGCGGGTGCGCAAAATGGACTGCGGCCAGATTACTGACGGTGCCGCCTGTGTGTTTTTGGCCAGCGAAAAGGCGGCCAGAGACTATGCGGCCGAGAATGGCCTTAAGCTGGAGGATATCCCCCGTATCAAAGGCTGGGGCCATCGCTCTGCGCCCATTAGTCTGGACAGCAAGTTGGCACTGAGTGCCGGCAATCCTATGCTGTTTCCCCATGTAAAACAGATTATGACCGATGCTCTGGGTCGCGCCGGCTTTGCCGATGTCACTGATCTCGATGGTTTGGAGACCCATGACTGCTTTACCATCACTGAATATATGGCCATAGACCATATTGGTTTAACCGCCCCTGGGGAGAGCTGGAAGGCTATTGCCGAGGGTCGAATCAGTATGGATGGGGATTTTCCGATTAATGCCAGTGGCGGTTTGATTGGCCTGGGTCATCCCGTGGGTGCCACAGGTATTCGCATGCTGCTGGACTGTGCCAACCAGGTGACCGGGCGCGCCGGCCCATGTCAGATTAAAGATGCCGAGAATATGGCCACCTTTAATCTGGGGGGCAGCACAACCACCTGTGTCAGCCTGATAGTGGGTGTTAACTAGTGCAGCCAGCGCTGATATATCAGGCCATTCGCACGCCCCGTGGTCGCGCCCGGGACGATGGCGGCCTGACCGATATCAGCGCTTTCGATCTCTTAAAAAGCCTTTACGATGCGCTTGAGCAGCGCACTGGTCTGGATAAAAACACTGTGGATGATCTGGTGCTGGGCTGTGTGACCCAGATGGGTGAGCAGGGGGGCAATATAGCTAAGACCTCTCTGCTTTACGCTGGTTGGCCGGACAGGATTCCGGGTATGACCATTAATCGGTTTTGCTCTTCCGGGCTGGATGCCGTCAATATTGCCGCGATGAAAATCACTACAGGCCAGGCCAGCTGCACCATGGCTGGGGGTATCGAAATGATGTCTCGGGTGCCCATGTTGTCGGATCAGGCGGCTATGTTTGCCGATGCCAATCTGGCCCTGGATAACCGTATGCTAATGATGGGTAGCGGGGCAGACCTAATAGCCTCACTGAACCATATTAGTCGCCAGCAGGTGGATCAGATTGCCCTGCAAAGTCAGCAGCGGGCCGCTCTGGCCCGTCGCGAAAAATA
>JBMZST010000112.1:0-5533 GCA_049623265.1 Porticoccaceae bacterium | reverse complement strand
TCAAACCATTTTTGCAATTCAAAAACCGGCTCTTGGTGATCTTCTCTCATGGGCTCTTTTCTCCGTAAAGCAAACGCTTAGCTAGTCGGCAAGGGTTCCGTCTGGGTTGTATCTCATTCCTTTGGGCACCTCAGGATTTGGCTTCTCTGCAACCGCTGCCCCGCGGCCTAGGCTATTCAGGCTAAATACATAGGCTATAACCTGGGCCACCGCATAGTATAGAGACTCTGGGATGCTTTGGTTAACGTCAGTGGTAAAGTACAGGGCTCGGGCCAGGGTGGGTGACAGGAATACAGGTACCGCATTTTCCCCGGCCCGCTCGCGAATACCCTGAGCCAAAAAGTCTACGCCCTTGGCAACCACCATAGGTGCTCCGCTGCTGGAGGGGTCGTAACTCAGCGCCACCGCAAAATGTTCTGGGTTGACAATAATCACGTCTGCTTCGCCCACCGCATCCATCATCTGGCCCATGGCCATCTCACGCTGCTTGCGGCGAATCTGAGCTTTGACCTCTGGGCGACCTTCGGTGTCCTTAAATTCGTCTTTGACTTCCTGTTTGGTCATTTTCATTTTTTGGCTGTGCTCGTAGAGCTGGTAGGGCACATCAATTGCCGCCGCTATAATCAAGGTGAGGGTTACCAGCACAACACCGCCGCCAATAATTTCCCCGGCACCTCTCATGGCCGGCTGAATGTCCATAAAGCCCAGCCCAATAAGCTGATCAAATCTGCTGCTTACCACCAGATACAGTACAGCGGCCACCAGGCCAAATTTCACCACAGCCTTGCTTAAATCAACCAGGGCCTTGGTGCCAAAAATGCGCTTGAGCCCGGCCAGCGGATTTATTTTACTCGCCTTGGGTGCAGTGGCTTTCATGGAAAAGTTAAAGCCCCCAATCAACCCTGAGGCGCCAAAAGCCAACACAATGGCCAGGGCAAAAATTGGTACAGCAGCCAGCATGCCATCCAGGGCCTGGGCCCCAAACGCGGCGGGCAACAAATTGTCCGAGAAGATATCTCGGCGATCAAAGACAAAGCCTGCGGCAAATACCTCGCTGAGTTGCAATATGAGAGCGCCGCCGAAAATATACATAAATCCGGCTACACCAATCATCATCATCGCCACCGATAGCTCCTGAGAACGGGCCACCTGGCCGTCTTCCCGAGCCTTTTCCAACCGCTTGGCGGTGGGCTCTTCGGTTTTTTCCGCTGTAGAATCCTGCTCCGCCATCAGGCAACCCCCAGAGCTTGGTTCATCACTTTAAACGACTCTTGCCACAGCCACTGGATACGAAAGCCAATGCTGCTCATAGACATAGATAAGAGAATAATACCGGCCAGAATCATGGCGGGGAAACCCACCGCAAAAATATTTAGGGCTGGCGCCGCTCTGGTGATTACCCCAAGACCTATGTTGATCAGCAGCAGTGAGACCATAATAGGCAGGGCAAGCAGCACAGCGCCTAAGAACATCATCGTGCTCCACTGGATAATCAGGGCCATTAGCGGTTGCGCCTCAAACATCTGTCCTATGGGCAGCAGTTGAAAGCTTTCAAGCAGCAATGAGATAACAATAATATGGCCCCCGAGGGCCAAAAATATCAATGTTGAGCAGATAATTAAAAACTGTGCGATTACCGGCACATTGCCCATATTGGGGTCAACCATATTGGCCATGCTTAGACCCATGGAGGCCGATATAGCCTGGCCACCTACAATAAGCGCCGCACTTACCACCTGAAGTAATGTGCCCAACAGTACGCCGATAAATATCTGCATAAATATTTCCCGCAGCCCCAGGGCGGTGAACGGGTCAATAATCGGCCAGTCGGCTAGGGGATAAACCATCCAGGTAAGCAACAGGGCCAGAAGCACACGGATACGCACTGTGACTGCTTGAATTGAGAAAAAAGGTGCCGTCAGTAAAAATGCCGAGATACGAATCATCGGCCAAAGCAGCGTATAAAACAGCTGCACAACTTCGGCGACCAGCAGTTCCATTAAATAAACAGCGTAGGAATACGCTCAAAGATTCGCTGGAAAAAGTCGACCATCACCGCGATCTGCCAACCACCAAAAATAACCAGAGCTAGGACCATGACCGCCAGCTTGGGTATAAAGCTCAGGGTCATTTCCTGAATCGAGGTGGCCGCCTGAAAGATACCTATAATCAGGCCAACACCGAGGGCGACACCCAACAGAGGCGCTGCCACCAACACTGCAATCCACAGTGACTCTCTTCCTAAATCAATTACCTGTGCAGCATCCATAAAAACTCCTAGGAGATAGCAAAGCTGGAGCTCAAAGACCCCATAATTAATGTCCAGCCATCGACCAAAACGAACAGCATGAGCTTAAAGGGCATGGATATCATCATCGGCGATAGCATCATCATGCCCATCGACATCAGCACGCTGGCCACCACCAGATCGATCACCACAAATGGGATGTAGATTAGAAAGCCGATAGAGAAAGCACTTTTCAGCTCTGAGGTGATAAAGGCGGGTACCAGGGTGGTAAAGGGCACATCTGCTGGCGTTTCGATATTTTCATTCCCAGCTATCTCCACAAACATGGCGATATCGGATTCTCTGGTCTGGTTGAGCATAAAATTGCGAATAGGTATTTCCGCCTGCACCAGGGCGGCTTCAAAACTGATGGTCTCGTCCATATAGGGAGTAATGGCTTCATCGTAAACCGCACTGAATACTGGCGTCATAATAAATAGGGTTAAAAATAGCGCCAGTCCAACTAACACCTGATTGGGTGGCGTTTGTGCCGTACCCAGGGCCTGACGCAATAGCGACATGACAATAATTATGCGCACAAAGGAGGTCATCATTAACAACAGTGAGGGCAACAGTGTCAGCACTGTCATCAGGGCTAGCAGCTGCAATGTCAGGCTGTACTGAGTTCCACCACTGCCGTCATCGACCATATTCACTATGGGTAGGCCGGCCTGGGACAGTGCGGGACTGGCAAAACCCAGCGCTAGCAGAGCAACCGCAAAGGTTTTACCGGGGAAATGACGAGCTATAGTGGCAAAAAACATGCGAAAGTGAGTAAGTCTTCGCAAATCAGAAATGGATGGAGCTCTGTCGATCAACCATCGAAGCATGGTTCAACCCTTATTTTTATTAAATGCTTGGGACAGCATATCCTTGAAGTTTCCCAGCGGGCGTCCAGCCTCACCGGTTTGCTGTTGATTGTCCTCGGACTCTACCTGATTGAGGTCGTCCTCTACAGCGGGCCAAGAGCCTAATTTGGTCATGCCTTGGGGACTCAGGCCAATAAGCACTTGATCTCCGTTTAAGCTTACCAGTAAGAGTTTCTGGCGACCACCAAGGTTTTGTATCTCAAGTAGCTTAAGTCGCCTATTGCCCGCGTTGACCATATTTGGGCCCAGCTTTTTAATGGCAAATAGCGTGGCTACCAGCATGCCGATCACCAGCATAAAGGAAGCCATCATCGACAGCCATTCTGACCAACCAAACTCAGCCAACATAGGATTCTCTAATTAAAGGTTCGCTACACGCTCTACAGCCGGTATCACTCTGGTCAATTTAACACCATAACGGTCATTGACCAAGACAACTTCACCCTGGGCTACCAGCGTATTGTTTACCAGTAGATCTAAGGGCTCGCCCGCTAACCGGTCCAGCTCGACCACACTGCCCTGGGTAAGACGCATCAAATCACGTATTTTTAGCTCTGTTCTGCCAACCTCAATAGAGATAGTGACCGGAATATTTTCCAGCACATCTGCATTGATGCTCACAGGCGCGTCTAGCTGCGCAGGCTGTGCACCCTCTTCCGCCGCTTCAACTTCTTCATTCATTTCTGGGTCTGCCATAATATTTCTCGCTGTTGTTTCTCAAATAACTGTTATTCGCTCAGGGTCGAGGTCTATTCCTCAGGCTCCAGCGCGTTGACAATCTGTACTGCCATCTGCGAACCCTGCACACCGATCTCCACATCAAAGAGGGGAACATTTTTCGCAGATAGTCTGGCGTAGTCGTCTTTCCTAAAGAAAATAATGTCGCCTTCCTTTGCCTGATTAAACTGTTTGAACGTGGTTTCAACCTCGCCCAGAGTTACCCGCGCTTCAAGCGCGGCATCTATGGTGGCTGATCGCAAATTGTTTCGCCAGGAGTCATCTGACTCCTGCTCGCCGCTCTGCACCCGACTGGACAGCAGGTCGCGGACTGGTTTCAACATGCCGTAGGGGTACACAATGGCGATATCGCCACTGATATCATCTCCGAAGTCCAGGCTGAAGGTGTTGACTATCACCAGGTCATTCTCTTCCGCTATCTCAATAAACTGCGGATTGATATCTGAGGCAACAGTCTCACAGCGCACAGGCATTACCGGTGCCCATGCTTCCTGCAGAGAGCCGAACAGGATATTGGTCATTATGTTAATGACGCTGGATTCAATAGGCGTAAACGCTCTGTCCGCCTGCAGATTAATCTTGGTGCCACCAAAGCCACTAAAGAAATTGTCCAGGCAGGCAAAGACAATATCTGGCTCGATACATACCATCGACAGTCCGCGTAACGGATGCAAATTAACTGAGCTCAACGCCAGCGGCGCCTCCAGGGTTTTCATATAGTCCTGAATGGCCATGATCTCGGCTTTTGCCGTAGTCACCCGGGCGGTCGTTCTCAGAACATCCAGCAGCCCCACTCTAAATTCTCGAACAAAGCGTTCATTGATCAGATTGATCGCTGTCAGATTCATGCTCAGTGAACGATCTTCGTTGGTAATATCGTGTTTGATAGCCAGGGCACTAATATTTAACCCGGTATCAGTCTCGATAGAACCGTCCTCAATACCACTGGTGAGAGCCTCTAGCTCTTCCGGCGATAATAGATTGTCTGTATCAGCCATAATGGCCCTCACAAATTACGCAACAATAAATGCCAGTCTTATTGGATAGCTCAGGGGTTCAATCCCTGTGACTATCGCTGACCACTTACTCTTTTCTAAACTTCAATATCCAGCCCGCTTGACGACATCTGTCGCCTCAGACTGCTGCCACTGTCCTCAATCTTTGCCGAGGCCTGCTGGTTAAACCGCTGTGGGCGTTGGTCAGCTGTCGGTTTTCCGTCTGAATTCTGCTGCTGACCTGCCCCTAACCCTATATAAGCAGAATCTATGCCATGTTGATCAAGTGCTTGGCGCAATCTTGGCAAACTGTCCTGCAGCAAATCTCTGGTTATTTGTTTGGAGGCATTAAAATGGGCCTCTAGTTCTCCATTTTTCATCTCTAGCTGGATTTCAATCCGACCCAAAGATTTGGGATGGATATCCATCTCCACTCGCCAGGCGCCTCGAGCTATCTGGGCGCTCAACCGCTGGCCCAGTGCCTCCGTAAGGCGTCGCGACATCTCCAGATGCTGATCGTGCTTGCGCCAGGCATCTGTATCCGTGCGCTCGGCCGGGGCCGTTCTGATCTCTACCGATGACTTCTCGGTAAGGTCAGCTCGCAACTCGGCCACCGGATTCTGAGCCGTGGTGGCCTCAGCAGC
>JBMZST010000111.1:0-5542 GCA_049623265.1 Porticoccaceae bacterium | reverse complement strand
GTTTGCGCCTGGGAGGGTTCTGCCGCAGCAGATAAATCACCGAACCTATTATCAGCCCAGTAAAAAATGACCACAGGGGCAGTGGGTGCTCGGCCAACAGGAACTGCATCACCTTCGCCAGAGAGAACAGACTAGTCAGAATACCTGCCAGCAGAACAGCCAGAAAATTACCATTGATATAAGTCCAAGCAGCACCGATACCCTCTGAACGCAGCAATCTAAGCGCCTGCAAATTAACCGAGGTGATACTTTTTAGCAGCTCAGCATAGATGCCACTGACAAAGGCGATGGTGCCTCCCGAAACACCGGGGACCACATCGGCAGCGCCCATAGCCAGGCCTTTTAGAAATAACAGACTCTGCTGTGCAATATTTCTCATGCTATTACCCTGACCGCTTGCATAAACCAGTAGCCCTAGAACAAGACTAGCGGGAGAGCCCGCCCAGCAGCGGGACAAATTTGACCTGTTCGACAATCTCTTCATCAAATTCCGCAGAATCGCCCAGCCTGCGCAATACACGCAGATCCTGCGAGACACCATTGCCGACGGGAATCACCAGAATACCATCCGGTGCCATCTGCCGAAGCAATTCCTCCGGCACAGTTTGGGGAGCCGCTGTGGTGATTATGCCGTCGTAAGGTGCGTGTTTGTCCCAGCCGAAACTTCCATCAGATAGCTCTGCCCGAATATTGCTAAGGCCCAGCTTGCGGAAACGCTCCCGAGCCTTTCTCAGCAGAGGCTCTATGCGCTCTACCGTGCATACCTCTGTGACTAGCTGCGACAAAATAGTGGTTTGGTAGCCCGACCCCGTGCCTATCTCTAGCACTTTTTTAAGGGGACCCGCACTGAGCAAGATCTCAGTCATACGCGCTACGATATAAGGTTGCGACAGGGTTTGAGAGAACCCTATGGGCAATGCGGTGTCCTCGTAGGCGCGGTGAGACAGGGCTTCATCCAGGAAAATATGCCGCGGGGTCATGCGAATTACATCCAGCACGGGCTGGCTGCTGATACCCTGATCCACAAGGCGCTGAATCAGCCTCTCCCTAGTTCGCTGGGAGGTCATACCAATTCCAGCCAGTTCGATCGAGTTCACCCCATGCTCCTGTGTTAAATCCCGTGTTGAGTTTCGCCGCTGTAGATCGAGAGATTAAGCGCCTTATAATGGCCTAACGCCGCCGTATTACCTGTGCAACAATATATCACAGGGCGTTAAATTCCGGGCGGATTAATTCAGCTATTTCTCTGAGTAATGCCGTGGCATAGGCGCCAGTGGGCAGGCTAAAAACCAACTGCAAATGCCCCTGCTGCAACCAGGTCCATTGCAGTTTTTCAGGCCTTAGTAACAGGTTGCGACGCTCCTGTTTTAAGCCGGCATGTTCAAGGGCATAGCACCAGTTCTGCCAGTCAGCCAAAACAGCACTTTCGATCGCAATAACTTCCGCGTTGGTATTTGAGCGGCCGCGGCCCCATAGTGCGCCGGTCTCATCGCCCTCAATGGGCGCTGACAGATTATTAATCTCAATACGCCTCTCTACTAAAAGATTAAATAGCCAGGAGCGCGCAGCAGACAGATAGAGGCCTGTACCCCGCCTGTTGCCTTTAAGCCTATCTGCCGCGATTAATTTCTGCGCCTCATACAGATTATTGCCGCTGTGGCCAAAACGCTGTTCAGCGAAATAATTGGGCGCTCCCAATTGCTGTATGCGGGTCAAACGCTCCTCGAGCGCATCTGGGTCAGGACGAAAGTCACGCAGCACAATGTTAAATTGATTACCTTGATGCATGCCGCGGCGCAGCTTTTTATGGTGCCTGTGGGCAGAGACAATCTCAAAATCCCCATGTGTCAGCTCGGCGAGAGTTAAGTCGCGACCAGGCAGATGTAAGCTAAACCACTGTGTGGTGACGGCAAAACGGTCTTTGAGCCCACAGAAACCAATGTCGTTGCGCTTAATGCCCGCCAACTGGGCCAGAAGACCAGCCACCCACTGCGTATTCTGGTCCCGCTTGCGAATATGCAGTAGTAGATGCTCGCCCTGGCCGCTAGGCTCCCAATCCAACAGCTCGTCGACTTGAAAATCCTCAGGACAGCTGCGAAATAGGGCGCGACCCAAAGGGACGCCGTGCAAACGCGGCATCTGATGGAAGTCAAAATGGTTGGACTTAATGAGCCGAGGCTCCGAGACCAGCACTAGGCTGCAAGAGCACTACTGCATGGCAGGCAATACCCTCTTCGCGACCCGTGAATCCCAACTTTTCTGTGGTGGTGGCTTTAATATTGATACTGTCGATCCCACAGTTGAAGTCTGCAGCCAAATTGAGGCGCATTTGATGGAGGTGCGGTGCCATTTTAGGGCTCTGAGCAATCAGGGTAATATCAGCATTGCCCAGCTGATAGCCTTTGCCCTGCATCATAGCAACCACAGTGGCTAGTAAATCACGACTATTGCTATTTTTGTACGCCGCATCGGTGTCGGGAAAGTGCTGACCAATATCACCCAGAGCAAGAGCGCCCAACAGCGCATCAATCAGCGCGTGAATCAGTACATCACCGTCGGAGTGAGCAACAAATGCCTGCTTGTAGGGGATGCTAACACCCCCCAGTATTAGAGCATTGCCCTCGCCAAAAGCGTGGACATCGTAACCATGGCCTATACGCATAGAGGGTGCTCCGCTTGTAGCCTGTGAGAATGCATTAGGATTCAGCCTCCTGGTTTTTCATAATTGCCTCGGCAATCGCCAAATCCTCCCGCCGGGTGATCTTAATATTGTCCTGCCGACCCTCGACAACCTGGGCGGAAAAACCGGCAAATTCAATGGCTGAAGCCTCGTCAGTGGGCAGCTTTTGCTGATCCAGCATTGCCTGTATCGAGGATTTTAGCAGCCCAAAACGAAACATCTGGGGCGTCTGTGCCGCTCGGTACTCGGCACGATTCACTGTACTAAGTATATGCTTGTCCGCCGCCACAACCTTTAATGTGTCATTGATCGGCGCTGCCAGAATACCGCCAACGCTGTGGCCGTCCAACTCGGCGATCAACTTCGCTATATTGGCGGGCGTCACACAGGGCCGCGCCATATCATGCACCAGCACCCAATCCTGGTCTGCCGCGTATTTCTGCAGTGCTATCAGGCCATTCATTACTGAGTCAGCTCGCTGTTTGCCACCGGCCACCAGTTTAACCCTGGGGTCGGCCGCAGCGGGCACCTTAGCCCAGTAGCCAGAGCCCACTTCACAGGGAGCCACAATGGTACGAATAACAGACAGGCTGAGGAGTCGGCTCAGGGTATGCTGGGCTACCAGAGCGCCATTAAGCTGATGAAACTGCTTGGGAATATCCGCTGAAAATCGCTGGCCTACGCCAGCCGCGGGCACAATGGCCCAGTATTTGGGCGCACTGTCAGTCATTGGGAATCCGCCTCTGAAATAGCGTCAGACTGATCGCCCAACACTTTGTCGTCTCTGTCGATTACCAGATAGAAAATTTCGCCCTGTTTGATCATTCCAAGGTCCTTGCGCGCTTTCTCTTCGATAGAGTCGAGATTGTTCTTTAAGCTCTCTACTTCCTGAGCGATCAGATCATTGCGCTGTTTTAACTGGCGGTTTTTTTCTGTCTGCAGCTCAAGTTGCCGATCCAGCTGAGCCCTGTGGGCAAGACTGCCCTCGCCGACCCACAGACGAATCTGCAGGCCCAGCAAGAGTACAATGAGTAATATCAGCAACCATCGCATAGTGGTATTCTATTCGCTTTGGCGACGACTTTGCCAATTACCCTAGTTGATTAAGCCTTGAACTCGGCACGACCTCTGTAGGGCGCTGACTGATTGCCTAGCTCAGCTTCAATGCGCAGCAGGCGGTTGTACTTGGCAACACGATCGGAGCGACACAGAGAGCCTGTTTTGATTTGTCCGGCGGCAGTGGCCACAGCAAGATCGGCAATAGTAGTGTCTTCGGTTTCACCGGAACGGTGAGATATGACCACAGAGTAACCGGCGTCTTTTGCCATATTGATGGCGTCCAGCGTTTCTGACAATGTGCCGATCTGATTGAATTTGATCAGAATACTGTTGCCTACGCCCATTTCAATACCGCGTCTTAGGATGCTGGTGTTGGTGACAAACAGATCGTCGCCCACTAGCTGACAGCGGTCGCCCAGTTTTTCGGTCTGATATTTCCAGCCATCCCAATCGGACTCATCCAGGCCATCCTCGATCGAAATAATTGGGTACTGGTCACAGAGTTCGGCCAAAAAGTCACTAAAGCCCTCAGAGCTGTAGACCTTGCCCTCACCGGACAGATCGTACTGACCCTCTTTGTAAAACTCCGACGCCGCGCAGTCCAGCGCCAGGGTCACGTCCTCACCCAATTTATAGCCAGCCGCCTCTGTGGCCTCCTGGATAACCGCCAGTGCTTCTGCATTGGAGGTTAGGTTGGGGGCAAAGCCGCCCTCGTCACCCACTGCAGTATTTAGCCCTTTACCACCCAGAACCTTTTTCAGTGCATGGAAAATTTCGGCGCCCACCTGAAGGGCCTCAGCAAAGCTTTTCGCTCCCACAGGCTGAACCATAAACTCCTGGATATCGACATTGTTATCCGCGTGCTCACCACCGTTAATAATATTCATCATGGGCACAGGCATGCTGTACTGACCCGCTGTGCCGTTAAGCTCGGCAATATGTGCGTACAGAGCCAGACCTCTGTCCTGGGCTGCAGCTTTGGCGGCGGCTAGAGAGACAGCCAAAATGGCATTGGCGCCCAGCACCGCCTTGTTATCTGTGCCATCGGCATCGATCATAGCCTGATCCAGGCCGCGCTGATCAGCGGCATCAGTGCCTACCAGCAGTGCTTTGATAGTGCCGTTGATATTGTCTACCGCTTTGAGCACACCTTTACCCAGATAGCGGCTCTTGTCGCCATCTCGCAGCTCGAGTGCTTCTCTTGATCCAGTTGAGGCGCCGGAGGGGGCGCAGGCTGTGCCCACAATGCCGTTATCTAAAACAACATCTGCCTGTACTGTGGGGTTGCCTCTTGAATCAAGAACTTCAAAAGCTCGAATATCTGCGATCTTACTCATGGTGTAGTGCTCCCTATAATCAAAGTGTTAGTGAACTAGGTTCGGAATAGAAAAGAAATGGGTTCTGCAGCCTGGGGGCCAATCAGGAAATATTCAGGTCCGGCTGCGATTTCATCAAATCATCAAATGCTTTCATCTGGGTCAAAAAGGGCTCTAGACTATCCAGCGGCAGAGCGCTGGGGCCATCACACAGCGCCTGATCCGGGTTGGGGTGAGCCTCTAAAAACAAACCGGCAATTCCCACGGCAATACCGGCGCGGCCCAACTCAGCAACCTGATGGCGACGGCCACCGGAGGCCGAACCCATGGGGTCTCGGCACTGCAGTGCATGGGTAACATCAAAGATCAGTGGCAGACCACCGCTGACTTCTTTCATGGTTCTAAAGCCGAGCATATCCACAACCAAATTGTCGTAGCCCATGCAGGCGCCCCGCTCACAGAGCATGATCCTGTCATTGCCGCACTC
>JBMZST010000110.1:0-5679 GCA_049623265.1 Porticoccaceae bacterium | reverse complement strand
GTGAGGGTGATCGACCGTTTTGCGGCGGCCGGCTGCGGCGGCTCGGGCAATAACCAGGCGATAATCTATCCCAAATTGTCAACGCGAGAGGAAGCTCTGCCGCGGATTAATCTGGCAGCCATACAATTTGCCAGTCAGTACTACCAGCCTTTTTGGCAGCAGGGTCTGGGGGCACAGACTGGCGTGCTTGTGCTGCCGGAAAATACAAAAGCGCTGGCGGATTTTAGACGGATAGCTGAGCGCTTTAATCATCAGCCAGATCTGGTACAGCTGTGCAGCAACACTGAGCTTAGAGCTTTGGCCGGCATCAACCTTGAGGCTGAATTGGGGCTGTATTTTCCCAAACTCGGCTGGCTGCAGCCCCAAGGCATTTGTCGTCAATTATTGGCGCAGCATCACATACCCCTTATTCAGGCAGATATCCAAAGCCTCAGTTACACAGACGGACAGTGGCATATGAGTCCGGGAGAGAACGCTTGCGGCCAGGCCAGTACCGGCAACCTGAGTAGTGAGAGCCTGGTTATCGCCAATGCTTACGACTGCCTGGCACTGCAGCAAAGCAATTTTTTGCCCGTCACTCAGCTGCGCGGACAAATTACCCATATAGCGAGCAATCAGCAGATAGGTGCTCTCAAGACTGTTGTCTGTGGTGAAGGCTATATCACACCGCAACATCAGGGGACCCACAGCTGTGGTGCAACCTATAACAAAGGGCTGTTTACCACCCAGGTACGGGAGGCTGACCACCAGACAAATTTAGAACAGATGGCTGTTACCGACCCGGGCCTGGCAGAGGCCATTGGTCCTCAGGATCTCGGCAGCCTGTCTGGCCGCGCTAACTACCGCTGTACCACCAGAGACTATTTGCCCATTGTGGGCCCAGTCCCTAATGTGCCCCAGCTACTGGAGGATTATGCGCCTCTGCGCAAAGATGCACGAGCCGATATACTCAGCCCGGGCAGCTATCTGCCCAATCTGTTTGTGCACTGTGGCATGGGTTCCAGAGGCATGGGCTACGCACCTTTAACCGCCGAGATTCTCGCAAGCGAAATCGCTGGTGAGCAAAGCCCTGTTGAACCTGAGTTGCGCCTGGCCCTGCACCCCGCCAGATTTTTGATTCAAGATTTAAAAAAGAAGCGCCTCTAGAGCTGCCAGCTTGGCCTATGGCTAGTTTAGTCAGCGGGCTCAAAGCCTGCCTGCAATCCCTGACGGTAGATTTTGGCACTGGCTTCCTGTTCTCCCATCTCTGTGAGCACTTCAGCCAATTCCAAATAATGTTGAGGACTGCTCTCTTGGGCCAGAGCACTGGTCAGGTAATCTTTTGCCTTACCCAGCAGATTGAGCCGTCGGCAGATGCGCCCCAGCGCCAGAAGCAGGTTGGCATCATCGGGGTGGCTGGACAGCCACTTTTCCGCAGTCGCCAATTGCTTTTCAGGCTTTGATGTCGCCAGGCTGCCAAAACGGTCAATCAGGTCTCTATGCCAGTGGTTATTGAGCGCTTTAGATAATAGCGTTTGCAGCCTGTCCGTTGCATTTACCCTTACCAGGGCATCGGCATATTGCACAATAATCTCCGGCTCTTTACGAAGCTGCTTTGGTAACAGCTCCCAAAGCTCAGCCAGCTGGGTCTGTTGCTCCTGTTCGGTGAATTCCGGATCAGCAACAAACTCGTGCAGCAAGCTACCGTAGATATCTAACTCTAGAAGCTGAATGGCCTGTTTGCTCATTGCCTCATAATGTTTGATATCCCCCAGTAGTTTTTGCGCCTGCCCCCAGTCGCCAAGCAGGAAATAGGTATCCACTAAAAGACGGAGAATACCGCGGTCGCTGGGATTGTCCCTGTGCAGGGACTCCAGCAGAACCGAGGCCTCGTCCAGTTTCTCATCGTTGATTAGCAGTTCTGCCAACAGTTTGTCTGCGAGTAACCGAGATTTGGGATGGGTCATCTTCAACCGCTGTAACAGCTGACGAGCCTTATTGGGCTCATTACTATCCGCCGCCGCTCGGGCAGCAAACAGAAGATTGACCACGGGCATTGTTGAGCGATCGGCAGACTGAGATAGCAGCAGACTGGCTTTTTGCCAGTCCTGATCCGCATACAGCAGCAAGCCCTGAGCCGTTTTACTGCGCTGCTTGGCGCTGCGGCGACTGTTCCACCAAAGGCGAATGCCACCAGCGGAGGTGAGCCATCTCAACGCTAACAGAAGCCAGAGTAGCAAGCCTGTCATCACCAGATAAATAATGGCGGCCACCAGTGCACTCATTTCGACGCTGATATTACCCAGGCTGATCAGTACATAACCACTGCCCTGCTGCAACAGCCAGATAATAATCGCACCGGACAGCAGAGCCAGCACCACGGTTAACAGTAGTTTTCTCACTCCTGACTCCCTGCTTCAGCCTCGCTCACCAGACGGCTCTGGCGCAGGGCTACCGCTGCCTCTATAGCTTGCAAAGAGGTATTAATATCAGGCAATTGCTGAACCACCTGTACTTCGGCCAGCTCAGCCAGGCGCTCGGTTAGTACCTGAGCACTGGGGTTAAGCTGGAAATACTGCGCCAGCCAGGACTGCGCTTTGGCGATACTTTGGCTGTAAATAACCTGCTGCTCTCGCAGCAGAGCACTCTGGGCCTGCTCTAGCATCAGGCGGATATTCTGCCTGACAACAGCCTCTTCTCTGGGCTGTAATATCGGCTCTATGGGCTGATAGCGCTGCCTTACTCGAATCAGCTGCGCAACTTTTTGACCAAACTTTGCCACCACAGATTCAACCGCAGAGCTCTCCTCACCACTCTCTGTTGCCTCTTGCAAGGCTGTTTGCGGCTCGGCCGGCACATTGAGAACACTGAGCCGGTCTATGCTATCGACTAATGAAGTCAACTCGAGAAAAACACCCTCAACATCAACCTCTCCAGCCAGTCTCAAGGCGGTAATATCTGCAGCCAGTGCACTGCGGGCGGGCGTCAGGTCTGGGTCATCCAACTCCTGCAGTATCAGGTCTGCGTTACCCAGCAGCGCCAGTGAATTTTTGGTGCGGCGCTCGGTCTGCAGCCGCTGATTGGCCAGTCGGGTCAGATAGATTGCCTCGGCCAGCAACCAGTCACTGCGCGTGGTAGAGCCAAGCTCGGCAAGGCGTCGCCCCTGGGTATTCGAGCGCAATTGCAAATCGGTGATCAGCTGCTGTAACTGAAGGGAGCGCTGGCTCTGCTGCTCTTGGTCCAATCGGAGTTGCTGTTGCATTGTGTCAACAGCATCACGGAGATTGGCCAGCTTTCGCTCAGAGCTATCAGCTTCAACAGCCCATTTTTGCCATTGCATCCAGCCTAACCAACCAGCCGCCAGAAGTGCGATTATTGTGGCCGTGGCCAGGATGATTTTTAGCACCGCCAGTATTCTCGTTGTTGCCGGCCCTTGGGGGGCGACACTGGATTTTGTGTCGGGCTCAGGTTTCTGAGGAGCCTTATTTGATGCCGGTTTGCTGTCTTCAGTCACTGCATTCCCTCTGTTACTGTTCAACCGCTCTCTGCTCTCTTGCGGCTAGCTTATTATGATCCTGGATTAAATAACACTCTCTTTCAAAGCCATTTTTACCGTTGCAAACATAGCATCTGGAAGGGCATTATCGGCCACCAAAATCTTACTATAGCCCAGGTTACGAGATATCTCAGCTACGCGCTCGCTGGGTACCACCAGGGGGATGGCCTGGGTCTCGGCATCGGCCGGGCCCATCGCCTGAATAAGCTCTCCACTGTGAGCCACTAGGCAACTGCACTGGGAATGCAATTTTTGAGCAGCCTTCAGCTTGTCCGCCCGCACTACCCGCCTATACAACTCACAGTAGGTCACGGCTGCCCCCCGGCGCTTCAATGTATCTGCCAGGGTGGTACGACCACCGCCACCGCGAAAAATAATGACGCTCTTATTGTGTAAGTCTTGTAGCGCTGGAATTTCTTGCAACAGGCCTTCGGTGTTCTGTTGTTTACTGGGTGCAGATGGCGAAAAGCCATAGGCTCTGAGGATCGACTCTGTATGCTGTCCAACCGCAAAGACAGCCTGCTGAGCTGGCAACATGGGCCAGTATTTGTCCAGCCATTTGATCCCCAGCTCTGCGGCATTGGCGCTGATAAAAATCGCGTAATCAAACTCGGCAAACCCAAGGACCGCGTTTTCGATTAGCTGGGCCTCGGGCTCGGTTTCCGCAATCGGCTCGATCGCCATAATGGGCTGATATTCGTAGTCTATAGCCGCCTGTTGCAATAGCTGCAAAAAGGCATCCTGTTGACGCAGGGGGCGCACAACCAATACGGGTTTTCTCGCTGGGGACCTAGCGCTCATAGACCTCGGCCAGAATATCGCCTGCGCCGGCGGCGAGTAGCTGCTCGGCCAAGTTAATACCTAACTGCTCTGCGTGCTCGCGGGGACCTTGGATATCGGCGCGCAGAATATTGCTGCCGTCAACACTGCCTACCAGCCCCCGCAGATTGAGAGTTTGGCTGCTCTGATTAAGCTCGGCAAAGCAGGCGATGGGCACCTGACAACCGCCCTGCAAATGACGGTTGACCGCACGCTCAGCCAGCACGCAGCTGGCGGTATCCTGGTGATGCAAGGATGCAAGAAGCTTCTTTACGCCACTGTCATCGCTGCGGCATTCGATACCTACAGCGCCCTGGCCACCCGCCGGTAGCGAGAGTTCAGAGTCCAACTTGCTGGTAATGCGATCAGCCATTTCCAGACGAATCAACCCGGCACTGGCAAGGATAATGGCGTCATATTCACCGCTGTCGAGCTTGCTCAGCCTGGTGTTCACATTGCCGCGCAATTCTCGGATCTCGAGATGGGGGAAATTGGCCCGCACCTGACATTGACGGCGCAGGCTGGAGGTCCCAACCACAGCGCCATCCGGTAGTTGATCAAGATTTTGATAATGGTTAGAGACAAAGGCATCCAGTGGATTCTCACGCTGGCAGATCACCGCTAACTCAAGCCCACTGGGAAATTCCATGGGCACATCTTTCATTGAGTGCACGGCGATGTCCGCTCTATCCTCGAGCATGGCTAACTCGAGTTCTTTCACAAACAACCCTTTGCCACCCACCTTGGCCAGAGGCGTATCCAAGAGTTTGTCACCCCTGGTGCTCATTGCTAACAATTCCACCTGCAACCCCGGGTTATGCTGTTGCAGTTGAGCTTTTACATAGTTGGCCTGCCAAAGGGCAAGGGGGCTTTTTCGGGTCGCAATGCGCACTGTAGTAGTCAAGATGGAAACCTGCGTGGTAATTGTGCCGCTATTATCGACGATTTCTGTCCCGTTGTCAGAGAAGCGGCAGTAATTGCCGCAAATAAGATGCTCTGCGTCGACTCACCGTGGGCTGTACAGAGAGATTTTTGATCTTGATAACAACGCGATTATCTTTATTGATCAATCCCTCTATCGCGTCCATAGCCACCAGCGCATTGCGATGAATTCGCACAAACAGCGGCTTAAATTCCTTCTCCAGAGCTACGAGGCTGTCATTAATGGTAACTACGGAGTCCGACATATAGGCCTTAACATATTTTTGATCTGCCTGCAGCAGAAGGACCCCATCTACAGGTATCCTATCTATGCCCAGGTAGCTGTATACATACAGATGAGTTCTGGGTTCGACCCTTTCCTTGCCCTGCTCTTCGAGCACCTG
>JBMZST010000109.1:0-5714 GCA_049623265.1 Porticoccaceae bacterium | reverse complement strand
GGTTAATTAAATTCGGGTTGCCCGCGCATATTTATAGACAACCTAATGTGAAACCTGGGCAGTTAGCTCTCAACCACCAATCTTTTCGGGGCTAATTTGCCTTCTTCGGTGACTATTCCCACACCTAAAAAAGCACCGCCTTCGCGAAAGACGCGCACTATATCGCCTTCTTGTCCACAACGAAAGGCCTGTGTCGACATTACTTCCTGCCCCTGTTGGAAATAGCCGGCGACAATGTCGCTTAATTCCACCGCCATACGGTCGGCAACAGCGATATCCATGGGCTTTAACAGATGGTCCAGATCGGCCGCTTCGCCAGTCTCACGCAACTTTTCCAGCGCTGGCAAGGTCATGGACTCCTGCTCGGTAAAGGGCCCGGCGACATGCCGGTGCAGGGCACTGACATGGGCACCGCAGCCCAGAGCCACACCCAGATCTTCCGCTAAACTGCGCACATAGGTGCCTTTGCTGACATGCACCTCAACATCCAGCTCGGCGCGAACGCCAGGCCGGAAATCCAGTACCTGGTACTGGTACACATGGATAGTGCGCGCCTCGCGCTCGACTTCAATACCCTGGCGTGCCAGCTTATACAGTGGCTGTCCGTTATGCTTAATCGCTGAATACATCGAGGGAATCTGCTGAATCTCGCCACGAAACCCCTCTATAGCCGACTCGATCTGCGCTAATGTCAGGCCAGACGCATCGGCCTCGGACAATATATCGCCATCGCAGTCGCCGGTTTCTGTGGCTACACCCAGCACAAAGGTGCTGCGGTAGTGCTTATCTGAGTCCAGCAAAAACTGGCTAAATTTGGTGGCTTCACCCAGGCAAATGGGCAGCAGACCTGTGGCCAGAGGGTCTAGAGCACCCGTATGGCCGGCTTTATTGGCATCAAAAATATGTTTGACCCGCTGCAGGGCCTGATTGGAAGATCGGTCGAGTGGTTTGTTTAACAGAAAGATACCGTTGACCGAGCGACCGCGATTGCGCCTGCGAGCCAAGTCTAGCGCTCCTCGCTATTTGACTCTTCGACCGCCGGCGCCTCCTTGGAGACAGCCAGGTCGATCAGAGCCGAGAGATGCTGACCGCGGCGGCCAGATTCATCAAATAAAAAGCTCAGCTTGGGGGTTATACGCAGCTTGATGCTCGCAGCCAATAGCTTGCGCAGATAACCAGAGGCACCATTGAGCGCGGCAATGCCTTGGTCAATCTCCTCCTGGCTGCGCTCACCCACAAAGCTAACGTGGATTTTGGCATAGGCCAGATCGCGGCTGATCTCCACATCGGTGACGCTGAGCATGCCGACTCTGGGGTCGCGCACATTGTCGCGTATCAGCACGGCCAACTCCTGCTGGACCGCGTCTGATACCCGCTCAGCTCTGGTGAATTCTCTTGGCATCTATATCCCGGCCGCTATTACAGCGAGCGCTGCACCTGAGTGACATCATAGACTTCAATCAGATCACCGGCTTTCACATCGTTGTAATCTTTAACCCCGATACCACATTCCATACCGTTGCGAACATCGGCCGCTTCGTCTTTAAAACGACGCAGGGACTCCAGTTCACCCTGATAGATAACCACATCATCCCGAAGTACACGAATAGGCTTATTGCGGTACACCGTACCCTCGATCACCATACAGCCGGCAATGGCGCCAAACTTGGGTGAGCGGAACACGTCGCGGACTTCGGCAATACCCACAATCTCTTCTTTGGTCTCCGGTGCCAGCATGCCAGACAGGGCCTGCTTCACTTCGTCCAGAAGGTTGTAGATAACGCTGTAGTAGCGCACTTCAATCTCTTCTTTTTCGGCCAGGGCGCGCGCAGCACCGCCAGCACGAACATTAAAGCCGAGCACAATAGCACCAGTGGTCAGCGCCAGATTGATATCTGATTCGGTAATACCACCCACACCAGAGGCAACAATGTCTACGGCTACTTCGTCTGTGGCAAAATCATTAAGCGCACTATTAATCGCTTCCAAAGAGCCACGAACATCGGTCTTAACAATCAGATTGAGCTTATTAACCTGCTCGGCACCCATATCGGTAAACATATTTTCCAGCTTAGCTGCCTGCTGACGGGACATGCGCTCCTGTCGAGCTTTGGTGGTACGCAGTTCGGCAATCTCTTTCGCCTTGCGCTCGTCAGCTACGACAAAGAATTCGTCACCGGCATTGGGGGCTTCATCCAGACCCAGAATCTCTACGGGGATGGAGGGGCCAGCCTCCATGGCGGGTCGTTTGGCTTCGTCGGTCATGGCGCGAATCTTACCTACGCTCTCGCCG
Organism: Porticoccaceae bacterium; assembly: GCA_049623265.1. Taxonomy (GTDB): domain Bacteria; phylum Pseudomonadota; class Gammaproteobacteria; order Pseudomonadales; family Porticoccaceae; genus HTCC2207. The sequence goes on along the minus strand of JBMZST010000109.1, from coordinate 3,421 downwards.
GCCAGCATAAAGTCACCTTTGCGCAAGGTACCCAGCTGAACCAGTGCTGTAGCCACAACACCGCGGCCCTTGTCGACACGGGATTCAACAATCACACCGCGAGCGGGAACATCGACGGGCGCTTTGAGCTCGAGTAATTCTGACTGCAGCAGCACGGCCTCCAGCAACTCATCGATACCCTGTCCAGAATGGGCCGATACCTTAATAAACTGGGTATCGCCACCCCATTCTTCGGGGATAACATCCTTGGCTGCTAACTCAGTGGTAACGCGCTCAGGATCGGCGCCTTCTTTGTCCATTTTGTTGATCGCAATCACAATAGGCACACCAGCGGCGCGAGCATGTTGAATCGCCTCTTCGGTCTGGGGCATCACGCCATCATCAGCGGCAACCACCAAAATGACGACATCGGTACTCTGGGCGCCGCGCGCGCGCATTGCGGTAAAGGCGGCGTGCCCAGGGGTGTCCAGGAATGTAATCATGCCCTTGGGCGTGTCTACATGATAGGCACCAATATGCTGGGTAATACCGCCGGCTTCGCCCGAGGCGACGCGAGATTCTCTGATGTAATCGAGTAGTGAGGTCTTACCGTGGTCTACATGGCCCATCACTGTGACTATGGGTGCACGGGGGGCTTCATCGCCCTTAGACTCGATAGCTTCAAACTCTTTGGCCAGTTCGTCTTCCACGGTTTCGTCCTGAGCGGCTACTGCAGTGTGACCCAGCTCTTCAACCACCAGGAAAGCGGTCTCTTGATCAATTATCTGGTTGATATTGGCCATCACGCCCAGCTTCATCAGCTCTTTGATCACAGCGCCAGACTTAATGGCCATACGCTGTGCTAAATCACCCACGGTAAGCTCATCCGGGATGGCAACTTCCAATACCTTTTTCTCTACAGGTTTCTGGAAGGTATGTTTGTTATCCACTTTTAGGGCAACGGAACTGGAGCGCAGGCGACCTTTTTTACTGCGGTCCTCCATACCATCGTCCAGCTGCAGGCGGCCTTTCTTCTTGCTGCCCTTACCCAGGGTCTTTTTGGCTTTCTTGCCAATCTTATCGTCGTCGTCATCCACAGGCTTGCCATGGCGGCGACCTCTGTCCTGCACGGGCTCTGAGGCCGGCGTTGCCTTGGTGGGCTTGGCAGCTTTTTTCGCCTCTTCACTCGCAAGAGCAGAGGCTGCCTCTGCGGCTTTGCGCGCCTCTTCTTCAAGCTTGGCCTTAGCCGCCGCTTCTGCAGCGGCCTTGGCTTCAATCTCTGCTTTGCGACGCTTTTGAATCGCGGTTTGACGTCTCTCCTCGATATCGTCAATACCCGAGCTCTTAGCTGGTTTTGGCTCAGAAACAGCCTCAGCCTCTTCCGCCGCAGCAACTTCCTCTACTTTTTGTTCGGCTTCTGCCTCTGCTGCTGCCAGAGCAGCGGCTGCGGCGGCTTCTTCGAGGCGAGCTTTTTCTTCCGCTTCGGCGGCCGCTTGAGTTTCTAGCTCCTCTTCGCTGCGCTTGACATAGGTGCGCTTTTTACGCACTTCAATATTGACGGTTTTACGATTACCGGACTTCAACGTGCTGACAGTCTTGCGCCGCAATGTAATCTTTTTCGGCTCTGCAGAACTTGCACCGTGCAGGCTCTTCAAATAAGCCAGCAGTGTTTGCTTTTCCTCGTCAGAGACGGTCGCATCCGCGGAGGCGTGGCTCAGCCCTGCCTCTTTCATTTGCATCAGCAAACGATCAACAGATGCGCCTACGGTTTTTGCCAGTTCACTTACTGTAACTTCAGCCATTATTTTTCCTCTATTCCCGCTCGACTAATTACTCGCTTTGCTCTTCTGCAAACCAAGGGGCACGAGCAGTCATAATCAATGCTGCTGCTTTCTCTTCATCCATATCATCAATATCCATCAGATCGTCCACAGCCTGCTCGGCCAGATCTTCCATGGTGATAATACTCTTTGCAGCTAGCTTATATGCAAGTTCTGCGTCCATGCCTTCCATGGTCATCAGATCTTCGGCGGGCTGCACATTGGTCAACTGCTCTTCGCTGGCCAGTGCCATGGTCAACAGGGCATCTTTGGCGCGCGCGCGCAATTCTTCTGCAATGTCTTCGTCGAACCCTTCGATGGCGCTCATCTCCTCCAGGGGAACATAGGCAACCTCTTCAATGCTGGTAAAGCCCTCTTCCACCAGAACAACAGCCACATCTTCATCCACATCTAATGCTGTCATCAGGCTTTCGACAAAGTTGGACGACTCTGCTTCATGCTTCTGCTGGGCGTCTTCGATGGTCATCACATTGATGTTCCAGCCCGTTAGCTCTGAGGCCAGACGAACATTCTGCCCGCCCTTGCCAATGGCCTGAGCCAGATTTTCGTCGTTGACGGCCACATCCATAGTGTTGGTGTCTTCATCAACAACAATGGACTCCACCTCTGCAGGCGCCATGGCATTGATCACCAGCTGGGCTGGATTATCATCCCAGAGCACAATATCCACGCGCTCATCATCCAGATCATTGGATACTGCCTGAACTCTGGCACCGCGCATTCCCACACAGGCCCCGACCGGATCGATACGGGCATCTTTGCTCTTTACAGCAATTTTGGCGCGCTGGCCTGGGTCGCGAGCTGCTCCTTTAATTTCGATAATACCCTCAGCGATTTCCGGTACTTCTATCTGGAATAACTGAACCAACATCTCCGGTGCTGCTCTAGATACCAGCAATTGAGGGCCACGAGTCTCTTCACGGATAGCGGTGAGAATCACTCGAGTGCGGTCATTAATGCGGAAAATCTCGCGACCAACCAACTCTTCGCGGGGCAGCAGACCCTCGGCATTTTCGCCGAAATCTACAACTATATGATCGCGGGTCACTTTTTTAACGGTGCCACTCAGCAATTCACCAACACGGTGGCGGAATCGATTGATAATCAGCTCTCGCTCGGCGTCTTTCACCCGCTGCACAATAACCTGCTTGGCAGTCTGAGCAGCAATACGCCCGAAAGCGATATTTTCAACAACCTCTTCGTAGGTATCGCCAACCTTGAGAGTCGGGTCCTGTTCAAGGGCCTCTTCGGTGGTGAACTGAGTACCCAGTTCAGCCATCTCATCATCAGCAACCACGTCCCACCAGCGGAATGACTGATAATCACCTGTCTCGCGATCGATGACTACGCGAATATTGGCGCCCTCTTCGTAGCGCTTTTTGGTGGCCATAGCCAGTGCCTGCTCAATTGCTTCAAAAATAATCCCCTGATCCACACCTTTCTCGTTGGATACAGCTTCAGCAACCATTAAAATTTCTTTACTCATTGTTCAAACTCCACATGCCTCAAAAACGAGGAACCACGTTAGCCTTCTCTATGCCTTCAACCGGAAACAGAAACTCATGATCTGTTGCCACCACAATAATTTCGTCACCGTCGAC
>JBMZST010000108.1:0-5725 GCA_049623265.1 Porticoccaceae bacterium | reverse complement strand
GCTGGCGCCACACCGCGCAGATAAAACAGCGCGAAGCCAAAGGGCGGGGTCAGAAATGAGGTCTGCAGGTTAATCGCGATCATCACACCCAGCCATACCGGGTCCAGCCCCATGGCTAATAATACAGGCGCCACAATAGGCACCACTACAAAGGTGATTTCAATAAAGTCGAGAATAAAGCCCAGCAAAAAAATTACCAGCATCACCAGCAGCGTTGCCGCCACAATACCGCCGGGTAGGTTGTTAAAAAACTGCTCAACCAGCTCTTCGCCACCAAACCCGCGGAACACCAGAGAAAAAATAGCCGCGCCGATCAGGATCAGGAACACCATCGACGTCACTTCCGTGGTGCTCTGGGCCACCTCTCTCAGCCTTGCCAGACTCAGCTGCCCCCGGAGACCGGCCAATAGGGTGGCACCAAACGCTCCGACACCAGCAGCCTCGGTGGGCGTGGCAGCGCCAGTGAGAATAGACCCCAGCACCGCCACAATTAAAAACACCGGAGGCAATAAATTGCGCATAGCCCGTGACAGCTTGTGGGAAGAAAGCTGCCCAGCTGAGACGCTGGTATCTGCAAGCTGGGCTGGCCGGGAAAACAGGACCACATAGAAAATATACAGACCAACCAAAATAAGCCCGGGAATAATGGCACCGACAAAAAGGTCACCAATGGAGACAGTTTTGGGGGTAAAGATGCCCATATTTAACTGCGCCTGCTGATAGGCACTGGATAATGTGTCACCCAGTAAAACCAGAGCAATGGACGGAGGAATAATCTGCCCCAATGTGCCCGTAGCGGCGATAACCCCAGTAGCCTGAGCCGATGAATATCCGCGTTTCAGCATGGTGGGAAGAGACATCAGCCCCATAGTCACCACCGTGGCCCCAACAATCCCTGTGCTGGCAGCCAACAGCGCACCCACCAATACCACAGAGATACCCAGCCCACTGCGAAAGCCGCCAAACAGGTCGGCCATGCTCTCCAGTAAATCCTCGGATAGGCGAGATTTTTCCAGCATGACTCCCATAAACACAAAGAGAGGAACCGCAATAAGGGTGGTATTTTCAATGGTGCCAAACAGCCGATTGGGCAATGCCAATAAAAATGCCATATCAAAATTGCCTGCGGCCGCACCCACCAGAGCAAACAGCAAGGCAGTGCCCGCCAGAGACAGCGCAACCGGATAGCCCGCCATCAAAACCAGGCAGACCGTCAAAAACATCAGGAACGGAATAAACTCAGCCATCAGAGCACCGGCTCGACTGTTTCATGATCTGCAGGTGCGCGCCCTGCCAATACCAGAGCATTTTTTAAACTTTCCGCAATCCCTTGCAATAGCAATGTCGCAGGCATTACCAGCATCAATGTTTTCAAAAGATAGATAAACGGCAGACCATTGTTTTCGGCCGAGGTCTCAGCAATGGCCCAGCTTGCTGCCACATAGTCCCAGCTACTGATAATAATCAATACAGTCACTGGAATAAGAAACAGCAGGCCGCCCAGCAGGTCAATCAGCGCCTTTCTTCGCGGCGGGAAGTTGCGGTAAAAAATATCCACCCGCACATGGCCGCCACGTTTGAGGGTAAAGGCAATCCCCAGCATAAATACCATGGCATGGATATAGGTGACCAATTCCTGCATCGCAATTGAGCCCAGCCCTAGAAAGTAGCGCATGACTACCACTGCCACCACAAGGCCAACCATAACGACAGTCAACCAGGAAATCGCCCGCCCAGTTATTTCCGTAAGCCGCTCAATATGTTTTATGGCTGTCGTAACCACAGGCATGCACCCAATTTATTGACAGATCAGTCTGTCTGCATAGATTTAAAAACGACGGGCAGTATAACCGCACTGGCAGCCAGCTCCTAGCCATCTGCACTGGGTTTAATAGCAGATACTGGCGGGCTTAAATATATTTGAAAAAAATGTTAAAGATTCTCAAACTACTGTCGATGATCTCTGTGAAGACACCTCTATCCACCAAAAACTGGTCGCTAGAGGTTAGGTGACTCCGCTGATAAATGCTGGGTCTTAAAAGCAATGGTGAGCGATATGACATCAGGTGACATAGCTATTAAAAGTGCACCGCCCGCAGAGGTGGTGCAAGCCAGACCTCCAGTTCAGACTGGAGCAGCCGCTGCTGCTCCCGCTGAAGCGCAGGTCAAGATTGAAGCCGCAAAAACCTCTGCCCAGGATATGAGCAAAGAGCTAGCATCGCGCAAAGGCGAATCTATTGGTCAGATCAGCGAAAGCGCTGCCAAGATTGAAGAAGCGATGCAAACATTAAATGAGGCGGTAAAAAAAGTACCTACCGCTCTGCATTTTTCACGCGACGAGTCCTCTCGACGCTTCGTGGTTCAGGTGACTGACACCAATACTGGTGAGGTTATCCGCAAATTGCCTGGCGATGCCGTGCTTCGGGTTTCGCAACAACTAGACTCCCTGAAGGGTGTGCTATTTGACGAGGTCTTTTAAGAGACATCGCGCCAATCGCCCGTAACAAAGGTCGGCAACGATCGAGTTACAATTATCCCCCCCAACAGCTGCCGGTTTCCCGACAGGTGGCAAAAATCTATGGCAAATATTTGCCACATTAATAGCATCCACTAAAACCTCGCAGCCTGCGATTTTTTTAACTTATTGATTTTAATACACTTATGAACTCTTCTCTTACCTTTTCTAAAAAGTTGGCACTGCTTTTGCATTTTCTTGGTTAAGCGGTCTTTTTGTGGACTAAACCCAAAGCCAAAAGATCAAAGAATTTAAAACAAAGGTGTGCAACGAAGCCTTTTATATTTTTAACCAAGACCTGTGCAACACAAGCGAGAGTTGCAACTTAGATAAAAGATGAAGGATTTTAACAATGGCAATTATCAACACTAATATCTCTGCCGTCATTACACAGAACGCGATGGCCAAAAACGATCGTGCGATGCAAACGACTATGGAGCGCCTGTCGACTGGTAAGAGTGTGAACTCTGCCCAGGACGATGCGGCCGGTATTGCCGTTTCTTCACGCATGACCTCTCAGATTAAGGGCCTGGATCAGGCGGTTCAGAATGCCGGCGACGCTATCAGCATGATTCAAACCGCTGATGGTGCCTCTATAGAGCTGGGCAATATGATGCAGCGTATGCGCGAACTCGCAGTGCAGGCCACCAACGGAACAGTGACCTCTACTGATCAGGGCAGCCTTGATCTTGAGTTTCAACAGCTAAAAGCTGAAATTGCCCGAGTAGCCAAAAATTCCCAGTGGAATGGTGAAAATATTCTAGACGGTACTGCTGGTACTGCCAGCAATGGTACTGCCACCTACCAAATTGGCGCCAATGCACAGCAGGTGATGGATGTCTCCTTTGGTGACTGGAGCCTTAACGCTCCTACTACTAATATAGCGGCGGTTTATGATTCCATTATCACCGATGGTACAGCTACGGGTATTGATGGCATGGTTACCCTGTCTGACGGTACCACCACTATACGTATTGACTACGCCTCAGCGGCCTATGCGTCTCCCACCAGCACCGCAGATCTGGTAACCGATATCCAGGCACACCCCATCTACGCGAACCTAGACTTTACGGTCGCTGCTAATGCGGCGGGAACGGGTATAGCATTTACCTACAAAACGCCTGACGCAGTTGCCACGCCACCCACATTTACTGCCCTTGACGGCGGTGTACAAATGGCCGGCAATATGACCGTCACCACCGAAGGCAAGTCTGTCACTGGCGTTGCCGCTGTTTATAGAACAGCTCTGTCAGATGCCAATGTTGCCGCAATCGATGGTAACGTAGTGCTGTCTGATGGTGAAAATAGCCTGACCGTTGATGCCAGCGGTGTTACTACCATTGACGCGCTAACTAGCGCCATTACATCTCATGCTGACCACGCAGATCTGGGCTTTACGGTCTCTAAAACAACCGCAGTGACTGGCGTTGCAGCTGCCTTTACCATTGCTGGGTTAAGCGATGCCAATGTAGAAACCATCTCCGGTGGGGGTACCGCTATCGCCATAAATGATGGCACTACTACTATTACAGTAACCGGGGCTGCCGTAGATGCCATTGATGGCGACAATACTGATGCTGCAACCCGTGCTGATTTAATTGCAACGATCCAAGCATCCGCAGATTATGCCAATTTCCTATTTACGGTTGACGCTGATCCGGATACCACGACTAATCTGCGATTCACCGCCAAAACTACCGGCGTAGCAACCATAGCACCGACATTGGTCGGTGGAGCCACCGGTCATACCGTAGCCACCAAGGTAGCGGGCACAGATGCGGTGGATGCAGGCCTAACCTTTACCTATGAGACTGCTCGCAAAGTCTTATCCAACCCTACTATTACTGCCGACGATGGTGGCTTTGATATAGCCAATGCTGTTACTGAGGTAACTGCCGGCTTTACGGCGGTCAATAGCGTCTATGGCCGAGATCTGAGCGGACTATCCATTGCAACAGATACCACTGCTAATGTGGCCCTGGCAGAACTGGATGCGGCCATGGATGGAATTAACGCACAGCGAGCTATTTATGGTGCAGGCATGAACCGCCTGGAGTACGCCATTGATAACCTCACTAATGGCTCTCAAAATGCCGCCGCCTCGCGCAGCCGTATCGAGGATGCTGACTATGCGAAGGAATCTACTGAGCTAGCGCGCACACAGATTATTCAGCAAGCAAGTACGGCCATGCTGGCTCAGGCTAATCAGTCCAGCCAATCTGTACTCTCATTATTGAAGGGCTAAACCTTCAAATAACCTAGACTGAAAAATTTTGTGACCAAAAAAACCTCCCAATGGGAGGTTTTTTATTCTATGAATTTCCTCTTTCTATAAATTGCCCAGTCTTCTCGCCCTACCGTCTTAAATTAATAACGCCACTCTCTATTGATCTAATAAACCTTCAATCTGAAATATTCCTAACCCTAAAATACAGCTCTCCCACCGACGGCAAAGAATCTTTAAGGCCCCTATCCCAGTAACCTGAGGTGCGAATTATTTAAACCGGCAATATATTTCCTCTTTTTAGCTACAGTTTTGCCAGCTGGTGTCGATAAGTCCCTTGAGAAGAAATTATCCCACTCGAAAAGGGCATAACAATGACAGTAATTAACACCAACACAGCGGCAACAATTACCGCGAATGCTTTGACGAAAAACGAGCGTGCCATGACGCAGACCATGGAGCGACTGTCCACCGGTCAGCGCATCAACTCTGCTGGTGACGACGCGGCTGGTCTTGCTATATCTAGCCGAATGACCTCGCAGATTAACGGTCTCAACATGGCAGTTCGTAATGCGAACGATGCCATCTCAATGATCCAAACCGAAGACGGCGCGATGATTGAGGTAACCAATATGTTGCAGCGGATGCGCGAACTCGCGGTTCAAGCATCTTCAGGTACAAACTCCTCTACGGATAGAACCTCTCTCAATACGGAATTTTCGGCATTAGCCGCTCAAATCCAACAAATTGGGGATGATACTACCTGGAATGGAACCCTCATATTGGATGGGGCTGGCGTTTCTGGAGAGCAAAGCTTTCAAGTAGGTGCAAACGGCTCACAAACGATTGGACATACGTTTGCAGTTGTGGAAACTGGGAGTGAACTGGGCACTAACACAGCCGGTTCACAAACCGCTGCTGCCACTTCGGGATCCGTGACATCTAAGTATGACTCAGTAGCATTTGACTCGGGAGGTACTGTGACT
>JBMZST010000107.1:0-5731 GCA_049623265.1 Porticoccaceae bacterium | reverse complement strand
ATACAATTCTCTCTTTGGTGATTTTGGTTATTATTTAGGGCAGCAGATTGTCGAATCTGGGTGCGCGTTTTTCTCGGTTGGCCTTGATGGCCTCCTGGATATCTGGTGCCTGCAACATGCCCGACTGCCAGGTCGCCATATGGTTGAGACTGTCCTCCACCGAGTGATCACGGCTGTAGTTCAGCATAGCCTTGGTGCCGTGAACCGCCATGGGGCTGTGCTTGGCAATCTCTCCAGCCAGAGCGCGAACTGCCGCTAGCATTTCGGCTTGGTCGGCGTAAACAGCGTTGACAAAACCGCAGCTCAGGGCTTCATTAGCATCCAAGTTACGGCTGCTATAGGCCAGTTCGCGGGCCAGGCCGCTGGGCATCAGATGCTGTATGCGCTGCAATGTACCCACATCGGCCGTAATACCCAGGGCAGTTTCCTTGATATTGAAGTAGGCATTGCTGGTGCAAAAGCGCATATCTGTGGCGCAGATCATATCCACGCCACCGCCTATGCAGGCGCCCTGGATAGCAGAGATCACTGGCATGCGCGCTTTCTCCAGTGCCGTAAAGGTATGTTGCAGTTCGAGAATCCAGCGGCGACTCTTTTCAGCGGCGCGAGCGGGCTCATGGTTTTCGCTATTGCCTATGGCGCCAATGACACTGAGATCCATGCCAGCGGTAAAGTGCTTGCCTTCAGCGCGCAAAATAATTACCCGCGCCGCTGATTCGTTATCCAGCGCAGCAATAATAGCGGGCAGTTCCGACCAGAAGTCTGTGTTCATCGAGTTGATGGCCTCAGGGCGGTTCAGGCAGATTTCCGCCACATGCTGTTCGTCTATGTGGACGCTAAAGGCTTTGAGTTGATGAAAATCTGCAGTCTTCAATGGCTGTCTCGCTATTTTAGTCTGGTTATGGCCGGCCAGTAAGTTGAGTTGCTGTTAGTTACGCACGACCTAAAAGCCCAGATTAAGCTGCCATTTTGACGCTGTCAAGATATGTTGATACATTGCACCCATGAGCCTATCAAACGCTATAGCTATTCCCCGTCTCAGTTACCATCATGGTGATCTGCGCAGCGCATTACTGGTGGCCGCCAAAGCGCTGATTGCCGAGGCCGGGATCGATAACCTGTCACTGCGCAAACTGGCAGAGCGAGCGGGGGTGTCACGTACCGCGCCATACCACCATTTCTCTGGCAAAAACGATCTGCTCTGTGCCATAGCAGCCCAGGGTTTTCGCCGTCGCCATCGGGAAGTGAAGGCTACATTTGATGATCCGCTGCTAACGCCCGAGCAAAAGTTTGAGGCCTATATTTATGGCTATATGCAATTTGCGGCAGACAATCCGGAAGAGTACGAATTAATGTTTGGTCGCAGCATCTGGAAGGAGGAAAACAGCACTCAAGAGCTGCGCGATGTTGCCTATCCCTGTTTCCAGCATCAGGTTGAGATGGTGCGCAGCTGGCAGCAGGCTGGGGTGATCGGTGGCGACAGCCCCCTGCGAACCTCGCAAGTAATTTGGGGAACCGTGCACGGCATAGCCAAGCTCTATATTGATGGTATTTATATTGATGCAGCGCAAATAGAAGAAGTCTCTCAATGCGCAGTTAGAATGTTTATTCAAAAACCCGCCTAAGCCTTTGTTTTCAAAACAGTAAACATTTTGTTTATTCACAACCCTATAGAATTTTGTCAGCCTATGACTGTAAGTTATTGATTCCCTTACTATAAAAACCACAGAAATCCAGTTTTATTTTTTGACAAGGCTGAAAATGAGAACTACTTTTAACTTTACCTGTTAAGTAGTTTAGTTTTGTACTCAAAATAAGGAAATGGTCGCGGGTTGGATGCGCGTTTAGTTAGTTTTAGGAGTTTTTAGGAGCTTGAATATGAATAGGAATCTATCAAAATTACTGCAGTCACTTGCAGGTATGGTTATGTTGTCTGTGGCCAGTTTGTCGATGGCCGCCACCTACAGTTACGATTTTGACGCCGACGAGCATGAGCGCGGTGGGCAACCACTGGTGTTCGGTGATCTGTCTGTCTACGGTGCTTTATTGGTTGACGGTGTGGCACCGGACTACGACCCCTCGTATATGCGTGCTAACGCCTATCTGGATGCGGGTACTATGTCTGGGTTGGGTGTTTGTCGTGAAAAAGTAGACAATGGCGCTGGTGGTCCAGCGGCCAATAAATGCTTTACCCATGGTGGTGGTTATGCCGGCTCGGATGACAATCTGCAGATCAATGAAGTACTTGGGTTTGTTTTTGACTCATCCAAGATAATCTCCGATGTGGGAATCTGGGGTAAGCACGCCCCTGTACCCGATGGCACTAAGGTTCTAATCTGGACAGATACCGGCGGCTTTGATTTGCTGGATGTGGTTGCCGACAAGATCACCCTGGGCTTTGAGCTCACAAAAATGGCGATCTTTGGCACCATGAGTGACTGGTACAAAGGCTTTATGGAAAAGAACCATAGAATTGGTACCACCAATATCGATGAGCTCTATGTCGCTGGCATCAACGCTGTGCCAATCCCTGCGGCTGTCTGGTTATTTGGTTCTGCTCTGCTAGGGCTGACCGGTTTGCGTCGTCGCAAGGTGGCGGTATAAGCTGCTGTTCGAGTAGATAAAAAGCAAGTGATAAAAAACCCCAGCAGTGCTGGGGTTTTTTTGTGCCCTGTATTCAAGGCCATACTAGGGACTCAATGATCAGGGCCTCTCAGTCTTCCAAGTCATTTAAGCCTTCAGCGGCCTATTCTGAGACTATCTTGTCTAGGGTATCTGCCGCATCGTCCATGGCTGCGTCGCCTGCCTCAACCATAGCATCCACAGCATCATCTATAGCACCTATGGCTTGCTCGGCGACATTTTCATCTGCCGCCATCTCATTTGACTGCATGTCATACGATTCCACGGCCTCTTCGACTTGGCTTATTTCTGTGGTGTCCGCAGCATTGGTTGCATCCTCGACGGTGGGGTCACCACTGTCGCAGGCACTGAGTCCCAGTGCGATGGCAATTGCAGTAAGTACTCTGTTGCTCTGTTTCATGTTGTAACTCCTAAGCAGATTATTTTAGGCTTTCGCGTGTAAAAGCATAGATCAACTTCTGGGCGGCCACCCAACTTCTTCCACTGTCCTGGGTTGCACGTTTTTTGCCGCTGCCGGCCAGATAGTCCCTTTGCACTAAAATAGGGCCTGAAACATTGCCTAAGTGGTTGCCGATTTAAAGGTGCTGTGGCAAACTTGCCGCCCTTTTTGAGCTGCTGTGCCCTAGCAGAAAAGAATCCTCGTGGTTTAAGTCGATAGCGGCGTCAAAAAAACAAGTTTATGCGAGTGTGGCGGAATTGGTAGACGCGCTAGATTTAGGTTCTAGTGTCCTAGGATGTGAGAGTTCGAGTCTCTCCACTCGCACCATTATTACTGTATTTCAAGAGGACAACCCATGCAGGTTTCTATTGAGTCGAGCAATGGTTTAGAGCGCCAGCTGAAGATTGGCGTGCCTGCCGACAAAATTGATCAAGAAGTGACCGATCGTTTACAAAAAGCCACCAAGACTGTCACCATCAAAGGCTTCCGTAAAGGCAAGGTTCCTCTGAAGGTAGTCAAGCAGCAGTTTGGTGCTGGCGTGCGTCAGGAAGTGATTGGTGAGATCGTCAACTCAAGCTTCTATGAAGCCATTCAGCAGGAAGAGCTGCGCCCCGTGGGTCAGCCGCGCATCGATGATATTACCGAGAGCGAAGGCAACGATCTTGAATACACCGCAGTATTTGAAGTGTACCCCGAAGTTAAGCTCGCCGATCTGAGCAAAGTGAAGGTCTCTCGCCCGGTGTCTGATGTAAATGACGAAGATGTCGAGAAAATGATCGATGTACTGCGCAATCAGCAGGCGACATTTGAAGTGACTGAAAAAGCCGCGGAAGATGGCGACCAGGTTAATATTGACTTTGTGGGCACCCACAAGAAAGAAGAGTTTGCCGGCGGCAGCGCTGAGGGCCAGGACCTGGTTCTGGGCTCCAACAGCATGATCCCAGGCTTTGAAGAGGGTCTGATTGGCGTCAGTGCCGGAGACGAGACTGTACTTAAACTGAAATTCCCCAAGGATTACCACTCCGAAGAACTCAAAGGCAAAGCTGTTCAGTTTGCGGTAAAGGTCAACTCAGTGTCTGTCAAACAGATGCCAGAGATGAACGACGACTTCTTCAAGCTCTACGGCGTTGAAGAGGGCGGTGAAGAAAAATTCCGTGAAGACGTACAGGGCAATATGGAGCGCGAGCTGCGCAATGCTATTCGCGGCAAGGTTAAAAACCGTGTTATGGATCAGCTGTTTGAGCTAAATAAGGTCGATGTGCCCGAGGCACTGATCGCCAACGAAATTGTGCAGCTCAAGCAGCAGATGGTTCAGCAGTTTGGTGGTGGCCAACAGATTGATCTGAGCATGTTGCCCGACGATATGTTTAAAGATAAAGCACAGCGCCGTGCGGCCCTGGGTGTTATTGTCTCTGAGGTGGTCAAGTCCGAAGAGCTGTCGCCAGACGAAGCAGCTGTCCGTGCTCGTATCGATGAGATTGCATCCACCTACGAACAGCCCCAGGAAGTTGTAGACTATTATTACAGCAAGCCAGAGCTACTTAGCTCGGTTGAGGCTGTGGTTCTTGAAGATCAGGTCACGGAGCTGGTATTGTCAAAAGCTAAGGTAAAAGAAGAAACCTTGGCTTACGAAGAAGCCGTTAAGCCGGATCCAGAGCCAGGCGCTGAGGCATAGGTTTTGCCCTGGGTAAGCTGGACAATCCAGCTTACCTGCTGCCCGCGTATACAGGCTGTTGTTTAAAGGCTAGGATACCCCTTCAATTAGCAATCAAATAAGCGAGGACGCAATGATTTTTCAACCGCCAACAGGTCAAAACCTGGTTCCTGATGTGGAAGCCAGCGGCTTGGTACCCATGGTCGTTGAGCAGAGCTCAAGAGGCGAGCGCGCCTATGATATCTACTCAAGACTCCTCAAGGAGCGAGTCATCTTCCTGGTAGGCCAGGTAGAAGATCATATGGCCAATCTCATTGTGGCTCAGATGCTATTCCTCGAGTCGGAAAACCCCGACAAAGATATCCACCTCTATATCAACTCGCCCGGTGGTTCAGTCACCGCTGGGCTATCTATCTACGATACCATGCAGTTTATTAAGCCAGACGTCAGCACCATGTGCATAGGCCAGGCGGCTTCTATGGGTGCATTTTTATTGACCGCTGGCGCCGAGGGTAAGCGTTACTGTCTGCCCAACTCGCGTACCATGATTCACCAGCCCAGTGGCGGCGCTCAGGGTCAGGCAACCGATATTCATATTCAGTCCCAGGAAATCCTCAAGATCAAGCAGCGCCTGAATAATCTTATGGCTAAACATACCGGTCAATCAGTCGATAAGGTAACAGAGGATACCGAGCGCGATAACTTTATGAGTGCTGAAGAGTCCAAAGAGTACGGGCTCATCGATGAGGTGCTGGACAAAAGAGGGTAGAGGCGTTAGTCTTCTGATTAATATTGTTAAAAATTGTCTATAACCTATTGTTTTATATAGACTTATATCGAGCCAAATAGATGAAAATAGGTTGGGCAGGAGAGAGAAATGAGTGACAGTGATACCTTAGGGGACGGCGGAAAGCTGCTTTTCTGCTCCTTCTGCGGCAAAAATCAGAACGAAGTGCGGCGTCTGATTGCCGGGCCGTCGGTGTATATCTGCGATG
>JBMZST010000106.1:0-5817 GCA_049623265.1 Porticoccaceae bacterium | reverse complement strand
ATGCCCATGCCGGTGGTCGTAACCCGCCGGTAATTATTATCCATGGTAACCAGACGGAATCTGTGCCCGCTCAGTACACCAGATATTTGGAAAAGATTTTCCGTCGCGAGTTGGGCCTGCATGGCACACCGGTGAAGGTGGAGTATAGAACTAGTGACAACCCCTACAAGTCAAAGGCGGTGAGCGCCAAGCAGAAAGCTGCGCCCAGCCGCAAAAAAGTGGTGAAGTACAGTAAGCGCAATGACCCGGGTAAACGGAAGCGGTGATGGGTTAGAGAGCCATAGCGAAGGATCTCAAATATGATCCAGCGGCATCTCCGTCCTCTGCACCACCTGCCTCAATACAAAGCTGGTTCTAATACTGCTTACCCCCTCAATCTGATTAAGCTTATCCAACAAAAATTTCTGATAGTAATCCATATCTGGCATTACCACCTTCAGCAGGTAGTCTGTATCCGTACCGGTAATCAGTGAACACTCCACCACCTCGGGCCAGCTGCTGACCTTGGCATCAAAATTAGCCAGCCGGTCTGGGCTTTGATGATCCAGGCTGACCGAAATATAAATACTGATAGGCAGCCCCAGCTTCTTCTGATCCAGCACTGTGATCTGGCGGCTGATAATACCGCTCTCCTGCAGCAGCTTGACCCGCCGCGCACAGGGAGAGGGCGACAGTCCAACCCGCTCGGCAAGTTCCAGATTGCTGATACTGCCATCGGCCTGTATCTCTTGCAGGATACGCCGATCCATTCGATCAAGGTTAGGAGTTGGCATAAATCACCTATAAAGTTGAATATATTAGTGAATATAGCTATAAATTAACGTATCAGCAAATATAAAAAAGAGATTTAACCTAAACCATAGCGTTACTCTACTGACAGGCCCAGATATCTTCGAGTACCACTATGATCAGTGATAAAAACGAAAAACTATCATTTGCTACGCGTTCAGTTCACGCTGGTTATAACAGCGCAGACCATGGTGGATCGCTTAATCCGCCCATCTATATGACTTCGACCTTTGCCTTTGATAATGTGGCCCAGGGCGCAGCTCGGTTTGCTGGAGAGGAAGCAGGCCATTTCTACAGTCGTGTCTCCAACCCCACCCAGGAAATCCTCGAGACCAGATTGGCGGATTTGGAAGAGGCCGAAGCTGCGCTGGCAACAGCCTCCGGCATGGGTGCAATTACCTCGACGCTCTGGACTCTGCTGGCCCCCGGCGATCAGCTATTGGTGGATAAAACCCTCTATGGCTGCACCTTTGCCTTTATGGAGCACGGCCTTAAGAAATTTGGTGTTAATGTTAGCTATGCCGACTTTACTGACCCCGGAGATATTCAGGCAAATCTCACCGCAAACACCAGAGCGCTGTACTTTGAAACTCCAGTGAACCCCAATATGCGGGTGATCGATATTGCCGCAGTTAGTGCCCAGGCCAAAGATTACAATCCTGAGATAAGGGTGATAGTTGACAACACCTACTGTACTCCGGCACTGCAGCGGCCCCTGACTCTGGGCGCAGATATTGTGGTGCACTCGGCGACTAAATATCTCGGGGGCCATGGTGATTTAATCGCTGGTGCTGTTGTCGGTGACGCCGAGACGATTCAGCAGATTCGTGGTTATGGCCTCAAGGATATGACCGGCGCAGCTATTGCGCCCATGACGGTATTTCTGATCTTGCGCGGTATCAAGACATTGCAGCTGCGTATGGAGCGCCACTGCCAAAATGCGCGCGCCATAGCCGAGATGCTGGATCAGCACCCAGCGGTGGAGCAGGTATTTTTCCCGGGCTTAAAACATAATCCAGGGCACGAGATAGCCAGTCGCCAAATGGCTGACTTTGGCGGCATGATAGCTCTGGAGCTAACAGGGGGTTACGAGGCGGCTGTGGCCATGCTTAACAGGTTAAAGCTGGCAAAATTGGCGGTGAGTTTGGGGGATGCAGAGACCTTAGTGCAGCACCCGGCCAGTATGACGCACTCTGTGTGCAGCCCAGAGGAGCGAGCCGAACAAGGTATTAGCGAGGGTCTGGTGCGTATTTCAGCTGGGCTGGAGGCAGTGGAGGATATTATTGCCGATTTGGAACAGGCACTGAGTTAAACGCCGGGTCATCCTGAGCCCTAGCGAAAGATTCCTGCGAGAGGGAGGCAATCCCTTACAGCCTCTTGTCACTACTCCCTGTGACAGCTAAAACCAATTCACCGTCCACCAGTTGGCCCTTCAGTTGATCACCTGCCTGTACCTCGGTGACACTTCTCACCACAGCGTTCTGCTTATCTCGAATAATGGAGTAACCTCGCCCCAAGGTCTTTAACGGACTCACGGTATCCAGCAGATGCATAGCCTGGGCAGTTTGATTTTGCTTGGTTTCCAGCTGTTGGTTAACGGCCCGTATCGTCTGTTTCACCGAGGTTGCTACTGCCTGTTTGCGCAGGGCTATGGCATCACTGGGGCTTTGGCGAAGCAGGCGGTCTTGCAGGCTCTGTCCCTGAAGGCGCTGTTGTTGCAGCTTACCGGCCATGGCTCGGCGCAGACGTATATCCAAGTGATCCAGATGCTGGGACTGCTCTTGAAGTTTGCGGCCTGGGTGCTGCAGACGCTTTTGCAGATAGTCCGTGCGCTGCTCCAACTGCCTGATTTTGCGTATGGTGGCCTCGGCCAGAAGTAGTTCCAAGCCCTCAAATTGATTGAGCATCTCCTCGCCGTCTGGGCTCAGTAGCTCGGCTGCCGCCGAGGGTGTGGGAGCGCGGAGGTCGGCGACAAAGTCGGCGATGGTAAAGTCGACCTCATGGCCCACTGCGCTGACCACGGGAATATCACTGGCAAAAATCGCCCGGGCCACAGATTCTTCATTAAATGACCACAGATCTTCCAGCGAGCCGCCACCACGACCGACAATCAGCGCATCGCACTGGCCGTGCTGATTGGCCAGGGTCAGGGCATCGACAATTTGCCCGGCGGCCTGTTCGCCCTGAACCGCAGTGGGGAAAACCGTCACTTGGATAGCGGGGAAACGGCGGTTGAGTACCGAGAGGATATCTCTGATGGCAGCACCTGTAGCAGAGGTAATTACCCCAATATGGGATAGGCTCTCCGGCATTGGTTGCTTGTGCTGATTATCAAATAGCCCTTCATGGGTCAGCTGTTGTTTTAGCTGCTCAAATTTGCGCTGCAGGGCGCCAAAGCCGGCTTCTTCCATATGCTCCACAACCAGCTGATATTCGCCTCGGCCCTCGTAGAGGCCAGCGCGGCAGCGTACCAGCACCTGGGTGCCATTGGCTGGTTGGAAATTAACCCGCTGGTTGGCATTGCGAAACATGGCGCAGCGTACCTGGGCCTGATCATCTTTTAATGTCAGATACCAGTGACCGGATGCGGGGCGGGCAAAATTAGAAATTTCGCCCTCGACCCACAGCATGGGCAGCTGAGTTTCCAGCAGATGGCGCACGCTGCGATTAAGCTGGCTAACGCTGAGAATCTGTCTGTCGGTGATAGTGCTTTGCATGGGCTTATTGTAGAGAACTGTTGAGCCTTAAGTCACTGTTTTCCCGTATAAAACTCGGTAAATAGTTGTTTACCTTGTTATGGGCGCTGACTTATAATGCAGCGCTTACTTTTTAAAACCTCACAGAGGTAAGCGTCCCCTATGTTACGCATTTCCCACGAAGCACTCACCTTTGACGATGTACTGTTGGTACCAGGGTACTCTGGCGTCACGGCAAAAGATGTGTCTACCCATTCGCAGCTGACGCGCGATATCACTATGAATATTCCGCTGGTTTCTGCAGCCATGGATACGGTCACTGAGGCTCGGCTGGCAATCGCCATAGCCGCGGAGGGCGGTGTGGGCATTATCCACAAGAGTATGACCATAGAGCAGCAGGCCAAAGAGGTGCATGCGGTCAAGAAATACGAGTCCGGTGTGGTTAAAGACCCTCATACTATTGAGTCTACTGCGACCCTGAAAGATCTTCATGACCTTACAGTGTCTGCCAATATCTCCGGCTTGCCCGTGCTTGAGGACGGCAATCTGATCGGTATTGTCACCCGCCGCGATGTGCGCTTTGCCACAGATATGGATGCGCTAGTAACCTCGGTGATGACGCCGAAAAAAGATTTAGTGACCGTCAAAGAGGGTGCAGACCCAGATGCAGTGCGTGCGCTGTTGCATCAGCACAGAATCGAAAAAGTACTGGTGGTCAATGATAACTTTGATCTCAAAGGCCTGATTACAGTCACTGATATAGATAAAGCCGAACAGCACCCCAACGCCTGTAAAGACGACCAGGGTCGACTGCGCGTAGGCGCCTCCGTGGGTGTGGGTGAGGGCACTGATGAGCGTGTTGAGGCCCTGGTTAAAGCTGGCGTCGATGTACTTGTTGTGGACACCGCCCATGGTCATTCTAAAAATGTACTGGACCGCGTTAAGTGGATCAAACAGCACTACCCAGAAGTCCAGGTAATTGGTGGCAATGTAGCTACGGGCGCTGGTGCTAAGGCCTTGGCTGACGCTGGCGCTGATGGCGTCAAGGTGGGCATAGGCCCGGGTTCTATTTGTACCACAAGAATTGTGACAGGAATTGGCGTGCCACAGATTACCGCAATTGCCGACGCTGTAGCTGCACTAAAGGGAACTGGGGTACCGGTAATTGCCGATGGCGGTATTCGCTACTCGGGAGATATGGCCAAGGCCGTGGTGGCTGGTGCCAGTGCGGTGATGATGGGTTCTATGCTGGCTGGCACTGAAGAAGCGCCGGGCGAGATTGAAATCTATCAGGGTCGCTCCTATAAGTCGTATCGGGGTATGGGCTCTCTGGGCGCCATGGCGCGCAGTCAGGGTTCTAGTGACCGCTATTTCCAAGATGCCACTGCAGGTGCTGAGAAGCTAGTGCCCGAGGGTATTGAGGGTCGTGTGCCGTACAAAGGTCCGGTCTCTGCCATTATCCATCAGATGATGGGTGGTCTGCGTTCAGCTATGGGCTACACAGGTTGCAGCACCATTGATCAGATGCGCACTGAACCAGAGTTTGTACGAGTGACCTCCGCTGGTACCAGCGAGAGCCATGTGCACGATGTACAGATTACTAAGGAAGCACCCAACTATCCGGCCGGTGGTCGATAAGCGGTTGCTGTTGTTATGTTGTAAAAAAGGCTGCGTTCAACTTATATCGCAGCCTTTATTTTTTAGGGTTAATTAATGTCAGATCTACATTCGCAAAAAATTCTCATTCTCGACTTTGGCTCTCAGTACACCCAGTTAATTGCCCGTCGTATTCGCGAGCTCGGTGTGTTTTCAGAGATTCGTGCCTGGGACATCAGTGAACAAGAGATCCGCGAATTTGACCCCAAAGGAATCATTCTCTCCGGTGGCCCCGAGTCGGTGACCGATGGCGCCGATGCACCCCGTGCTCCAGACTGCGTGTTTACTATGGGCCTGCCGGTGCTGGGTATTTGCTATGGCATGCAGACCATGGCGGGACAACTGGGCGGCAAAGTGGACACCTCCGATGTGCGCGAGTTTGGCTATGCTCAGGTACAGGTCGAGAACCAGTCTACTTTACTGCAGGATATAACAGACCATATAGGTCAGGATGGCGAGTCCCTGCTGGATGTATGGATGAGTCATGGTGACAAGGTAGTGGCCATGCCTGAAGGCTTTAGCCTGATGGCTTCAACGCCCTCCTGCCCCATTGCTGGTATGTTCAATGAAGACAAGCACTTCTATGGTATTCAGTTCCATCCGGAAGTAACCCATACACTACAGGGGCAGCGAATGTTTGAGCATTTCGCCCTGCAAATCTGTGGTTGCGATGCAC
>JBMZST010000105.1:0-5927 GCA_049623265.1 Porticoccaceae bacterium | reverse complement strand
TTCGACAATCTGCTGCCCTAAATAATAACCAAAATCACCAAAGAGAGAATTGTATGTCACAGAATCCCTACCCTCATATGCTTGCCCCGCTTGATCTGGGCTTTACCACCTTAAAGAACCGGGTGCTCATGGGGTCCATGCACACGGGCCTAGAAGAGGTAGCTGACGGCCATGAACGTATGGCAGCTTACTTTGGTGAGCGCGCCAGAGGCGGCGTGGGACTGATTGTGACCGGTGGCATAGGCCCCAATACGGAGGGTGGCACCCATTTCAACACTAAGAAACTTGTGGATGAAGGGGATATCGCCGGCCATAAGCAGGTTACCGATGAGGTGCACAAGTACGATGGCAAGATTTGCCTGCAGATACTGCACACAGGTCGCTATGCCTATTCCCCTGATCAAGTAGCACCCTCGGCAATTAAAGCGCCTATTAACCCATTTACCCCTAGAGCGCTTACTGACGAAGAGATTTATAAACAGATCGATGATTTTGTCTTTACCGCGGTTCAGGCACAAAAAGCGGGCTATGACGGCGTTGAAATCATGGGTTCTGAGGGCTATTTCTTAAATCAATTTATTGCTGCCCGCACCAACCAGCGCGAAGACGACTGGGGTGGCAGCTACGAAAACCGTATTCGCCTGCCCATAGAAGTGGTGCGCAAAGTGCGCGAGGCTGTGGGTGAAAACTTTATTATTATCTATCGCCTGTCGATGCTCGACCTGGTGGATGGTGGCAGCACTGCGGAAGAAGTGATTCAACTGGGCAAGGCTATTGAGCAGGCTGGTGCCACCATTATCAACACAGGTATTGGCTGGCACGAAGCGCAGATTCCCACGATAGCAACCAAAGTACCCCGTGCAGCCTTTACCTGGGTGACAGCGCGCTTTAGAAAAGAATTATCGGTGCCAGTTATTACTTCCAACCGAATCAACACGCCGGAGGTTGCCGAGGAGGTTCTAGCCCGCGGCGATGCCGATATGGTGTCTATGGCTCGCCCCTTTTTGGCCGACCCGGATTTTGTCCTAAAAGCCCAGGAAAATCGCGCCGACGAGATTAATACCTGCATCGGCTGCAACCAAGCCTGCCTGGACCATGTTTTCAGCGGCGTTATGACCAGCTGCCTGGTCAACCCCCGCGCCTGCCATGAGACCGAACTGAATATTGTCGCCGCCAACGATATCAAGAAGATTGCCGTGGTTGGCGCTGGACCCGCCGGTCTGTCTGCTGCCACCACCGCGGCATCACGTGGCCATCAGGTTACTCTTTTTGACGCTGCCGATGAAATTGGCGGCCAATTTAATATTGCCAAACAGATTCCCGGCAAAGAGGAATTTTACGAGACCCTGCGCTACTTCCAAAAGCAAATTGAAATCACCGGCGTCGACCTGCAGCTCAATACCAGGGTGACGGCAGAACAGCTGAATCAAGGCGGTTATGACGAGGTGATTATCGCCACAGGTATTAGCCCGAGAACGCCGCAAATTGAAGGTATTGAACACCCCAAGGTACTGAGCTACCTAGACGTGATTGGCGGCAAAAAGCTTGTGGGTGACAAAGTGGCCATTATTGGTGCCGGCGGCATAGGCTTTGATACGGCTGAGTACATCACCCACAGCGGCGAGTCTACGAGCACCAATATTCCCGCCTTTATGAAGGAATGGGGCATTGATATGACCTTTGGCTCGCGCTCAGGTATTGAGGGCGTAACAGCGCAACCAGCGCCCTCCCCGCGGGAAGTCTATCTGCTGCAGCGCAAAACCACACGGGTCGGCAAAGGTCTGGGCAAAACCACCGGCTGGATTCACCGCGCCGGTCTGGCAATGAAAGGTGTACGTATGATGCCTGGCTGCGATTACAGCCATATCGATGATGAAGGCCTGCATATCACCGTGGGTGATGATCCCCAGGTGCTGCCGGTGGATACGGTCATTATCTGTGCTGGTCAGGATCCATTGCGGGAACTGGTGGATGGGCTGAATCTACCCCATCACCTTATCGGCGGCGCTGATGAAGCCGGCGAACTGGATGCCAAGCGCGCCATTAATCAGGGCACCAGACTAGCCGCGGCCATGTAATAATTGGCAGTTGAGTCTCATAGACAACGTGCCTGCTGGCACCTCTTTGCAGCAGGCATAATGATTATTTGGCGCCAAGCCTTGCAACCGCGGGTTTATCCACCCATTATTGCGGCCCTCTAGCAAAAAGCTGTTTTACATAAGAAAATCTATGACAACTTCCACATTTAGCACCCTCGACTTCCGCAATGCGCTGGGCAGTTTTGCCACTGGGGTTACAGTGATTACTACACTGGGTAGACAAGGCCAGAAGGTGGGAATGACCGCCAATAGCTTTAACTCTGTATCTCTTGATCCTGCGCTGGTGCTGTGGAGTATTGGTCGCGACACCAACTGCTTTGAGGATTTTATGGCGGCTGAAGCCTTTGCCATTCATGTGCTGGCTGAGGATCAAAAAGAATTATCTAACCGTTTTGCAAAAACCGGAACGGACAGATTTGCCGACTTGCCAGTGACGGAAGGACTGTCTGGCGTGCCACTGCTTACCCACTACAGCACCTGCTTCCAGTGCACCACGGCCAACCATTACGATGGCGGAGACCATGTCATTATGGTGGGAAAAGTACTGGAGTTCACCGACCAGGGCCATAAGCCACTGGTGTTTCACCGCGGCGACTATCAGACGCTGTAAAATCTCTGAGCTGTCGCATTGCCACCTAGCCACAAATACGACCATCTGTCGAATTTTTAGAAGATCGGCGAATTTCGGCATTTTTGGCGTTAATTTCTGCGAATTTTAGCGAAAATAAATCCAACCACGACCTGGAGATGCAACCTGACCAACCCTATGGCCAGGCGTTATACACCCAATCATTACATCTCTTACCTTTACGTTAACGTAAAGGTAAGGTTATACTGCCCCCCACAACCTAAACCAGAGTACGAGCCTGCTATGGCCGAGTACAGCATCTCCCAGTTGGCAAAAGAGTTTGATATCACCACCAGAACCATCCGCCACTATGAGGATCTGGGGCTACTGGCGCCCACTCGACGGGGCCAGACCAGGGTTTACAGCCCTGCCGACCGCACCCGTCTGCGACTAATTTTGCGTGGCAAGCGACTGGGGTTATCCCTAGACGATTCCCGCGAGATTATTGATATGTACGAACCCGGCAAATCCAATGTCGACCAGCTAAAAAAGTTGATCGATGCTATCCAGGCTCAGCGCGGCAAACTCAATCAGCAACTGGACGATATCAGCAAGCTTCTTAAAGACTTAAATCAGGCAGAAGCCGACTGTATTGAGGCCCTTAAATCCAACGGAAAATAATAATCTATGAATACCACATACCCCAGCCTCAATTTTAATCTAGGCCCAGATATCGATATGCTGCGCGATAGCGTTTTTCAGTTTTGTGCCGCAGAAATAGCCCCCCGCGCCGACCAAATTGATAGCAGCAATGAGTTTCCCATGGATCTTTGGCGAAAGTTCGGCGATATGGGACTACTGGGCATCACTGTCAGCGAAAAGTACGGCGGTTCGGGCATGGGCTATCTGGCTCATTGTGTCGCCATGGAGGAAATTTCTCGGGCCTCCGCCTCAGTGGCCCTGTCCTATGGCGCCCATTCTAATCTCTGCGTCAATCAGCTTTACAAAAACGGGACTGAGAGCCAAAAACTCAAGTATTTACCCAAGCTCTGCTCCGGCGAGCATGTTGGCGCATTGGCCATGAGCGAGCCCAATGCTGGGTCCGACGTGGTCAGTATGAAACTCCGGGCCGAGAAACGCGGTGATCATTATGTGCTTAACGGCAATAAGATGTGGATCACCAATGGCCCAGATGCTCACACCTACATTATTTACGCCAAAACTGATATCGATGCCGACTCCAAAGGTATCACTGCGTTTATTGTTGAGCGGGATTTCCCGGGATTCTCGCGTCACCAAAAGCTCGACAAACTGGGGATGCGCGGCTCCAACACCTGTGAGTTAGTCTTTCAAGACTGCGAGGTGCCCGCAGAGAATATTCTCGGGGGCGAGGGACGCGGCGTAGCTGTACTGATGTCCGGCCTCGACTATGAGCGCACGGTATTGTCAGGCGGTCCCGTTGGCATTATGCAGGCCTGCCTGGATGTGGTGCTACCCTATATCCATGAGCGCAAACAGTTTGGCCAGGCGATTGGTGAGTTTCAGCTGATGCAGGGCAAGATTGCCGATATGTATGCAGAGCTCAATGCCTCCAGGGCCTATCTGTACGCTGTGGCCCGGGCCTGCGATCTGGGTCAGGATTCGCGCAAAGATGCCGCGGCGGTCATTCTATTCACCGCAGAAAAAGCCACCCAGATGGCACTGCAGGCAATTCAAGCCCTGGGCGGCAATGGCTATACCAATGAGTACCCCACCGGGCGATTACTGCGCGATGCCAAGCTCTATGAAATTGGCGCGGGCACCTCTGAGGTGCGGCGCATGCTAATTGGTCGCGAACTGTTTGCCGAGACTGCGTAAGGAGCGAGCTATGGCAATAATTAAGAGCAAGCTAAACACCAAAAGCGCGGACTTTTCTGCCAACGCTGAGGCTATGCAAGCCCAGGTTGATGATTTACAGGCTACCCTGGATACCATTCGCCAGGGCGGTGGCAGCAAAGCCTGCGAGCGCCATACCAGCCGCGGCAAGCTGCTGCCTCGGGAACGCGTGCGGGGCCTACTTGATCCGGGCTCGCCCTTTTTAGAGCTATCGGCCTTGGCGGCTCACAATGTCTATGACGAGGATGTGCCAGCCGCAGGCATTATCACAGGTATCGGCCGGGTCAGTGGCGAGGAATGCATGATTGTGGCCAATGATGCCACAGTGAAAGGTGGCAGTTATTACCCGCTTACGGTGAAAAAGCATCTGCGCGCCCAGGCCATTGCCGCGGAGAATAATCTACCCTGCATCTATCTGGTGGATTCCGGCGGCGCCAATCTTCCCCGCCAAGATGAGGTATTCCCGGATCGCGATCATTTCGGTCGTATCTTTTTTAACCAGGCCAATATGTCGGCGCGCAATATTCCGCAGATTGCGGCAGTGATGGGCTCCTGCACGGCGGGCGGCGCCTATGTGCCTGCAATGGCCGATGAGTCGATTATTGTTAAAGATCAGGGGACCATTTTTCTCGCCGGTCCTCCTCTGGTAAAAGCGGCCACGGGCGAAATAGTGACGGCGGAAGAGTTGGGTGGCGGCGATGTGCACTGTCGCACCTCTGGCGTGGCAGATCATCTGGCTAACAATGACCACCATGCTCTGGATCTGGCCCGCAAGGCGGTGGCCAGGCTCAACCGGGTCAAGCCTGTTGATGGCGATGTAAAGGAGGCGATTGAGCCGGCCTATCACAGTAGGGAAATCTACGGTGTTGTTCCTGCGGATTCACGCAAATCCTACGATGTGCGGGAAGTGATTGCGCGCATTGTCGATGGCTCTGATTTTGACGAATTTAAAGCGCTCTACGGCACAACACTGGTCTGCGGTTTTGCGCGCATATTTGGCTATCCGGTGGGGATTGTGGCCAACAATGGCATTCTGTTTGGTGAGTCCGCTCAGAAAGGTGCGCACTTTATTGAGCTCTGTGCCCAACGCAAAATCCCTCTGGTGTTTCTGCAAAATATCACCGGCTTTATGGTCGGAAAGCAGTATGAAAATAATGGTATTGCCAAGCATGGAGCGAAGATGGTGACGGCTGTAGCCACCGCTAATGTACCTAAGTTTACGGTAATTATTGGCGGTTCCTTTGGCGCTGGTAATTACGGTATGTGTGGTCGTGCTTACGACCCGCGCTTTATGTTTATGTGGCCCAATGCGCGGATTTCGGTGATGGGTGGTGAGCAGGCGGCTGGGGTATTGGCTCAGGTAACCAGAGATAAGTATGAGCGCG
>JBMZST010000104.1:0-5953 GCA_049623265.1 Porticoccaceae bacterium | reverse complement strand
TTGGCCTTGTTTGGTTGCTGCCAGATACAGAGATCAAAAACTGGTTTATCTTGATTATTCCGGTTGCTCTGTACTCAGTGCTGGGCGATCTGTTTGAGAGTATGATTAAGCGTCATAGCGGTGTTAAAGACAGCAGTCAGC
Source organism: Porticoccaceae bacterium (assembly GCA_049623265.1). Taxonomy (GTDB): domain Bacteria; phylum Pseudomonadota; class Gammaproteobacteria; order Pseudomonadales; family Porticoccaceae; genus HTCC2207. The sequence continues at coordinate 5,812 of JBMZST010000104.1, read as the reverse complement.
TGCTGCCAGGCCATGGCGGCGTGCTCGATCGTATCGACGGCATTATGGCTGGTATGCCGCTATTTGCAATGCTGCTCAGTCAGCTGAGTCTGCGCTAATCTATGCAAGCGATCACCCTGCTGGGGGCCACAGGTTCTATAGGTGAAAGCACTCTGGATGTGATAGCCCGACATCCGGATAAGTACTCTGTCTTTGCCCTAACCGGCAACCAACAAATCGAAAAACTAGCCGTTCAGTGCCAGCGTCATGGCGCTCAGTTCGCTGTAGTTAACGACCAGGCCAGTGCCCGGCGGTTGCGGGTACTGTTGCAGGAGCTGGGCTGTAACACCGAGGTGCTCTGTGGTGTTGAAGCTCTGTGCCAGGTAGCCAGTGCGGTGCAGGTGGATACGGTAATGGCGGCTATTGTTGGCGCAGCAGGGTTGCTGCCCACTATGGCTGCGGTAAAGGCAGGTAAAAAGATACTGCTGGCTAATAAAGAGTCGCTGGTCATGGCTGGCGGCCTATTTATGAAAGCTGTTGCGGCCTCTGGCTCTGTGCTGCTGCCAATCGATAGTGAGCACAATGCGATTTTTCAGTGTCTGCCCGCAGATTATCAGGGCGCAGAAACATCAGGGGTGAGTAAGTTATTGCTGTCTGCGTCTGGCGGCCCCTTTCGTGGCTGGAGCGCCGAACAAATGCGTCAGGTTACCCCAGAACAGGCCTGTGCCCATCCCAACTGGAGTATGGGGCGCAAAATATCAGTGGATTCTGCAACTCTGATGAATAAGGGCTTAGAGCTGATAGAGGCCTGCTGGTTGTTTAATGTTAGTCCTGTGCAAATAGAGGTGGTTGTTCATCCCCAGAGTGTTATCCACAGCCTGGTGCAGTACAGAGATGGCTCTGTACTAGCGCAGTTGGGCAACCCTGATATGCGCACACCCATAGCCCATGCACTTGCCTGGCCTGAGCGTATCGACTCCGGTGTGGCTGATCTAGATTTAGTTGACGTAGCCCGGTTGGATTTTGAGCGGCCAGATAGTCTTAGTTTTCCCTGTCTACAACTGGCCTTTGATGCGGCGGCTGCCGGTGGCGATGCGCCAGCCATCCTTAATGCAGCCAATGAGATTGCGGTGCAGGCTTTTCTCGACAAGCGTATTGGGTTTGCCCAGATCTCCCAGGTTGTAGACAATACGCTGTCAGGGCTAGATATTACTGAACCAGACTCTCTGGATGGAGTCCAAGAGTCCGATCAAAAAGCGCGCCATCACAGCGCAACCTATATTTCGCAGATTGAGCTCTAGTTTATGGATTTACTGCAGACAATTTTTTACTTCTTTGTGGCGCTGGCACTGGTGGTAACTATTCATGAGTTTGGCCATTTCTGGGTGGCTCGCCGCTGTGGTGTCAAGGTGGAGCGTTTCTCCATAGGCTTTGGCAGATCCCTGTTGAGCTGGCGCGATAAGCACAACACGGAGTTTGTGTTTGCGCTGTTGCCCCTGGGCGGTTATGTCAAGATGGTGGATGAGCGCGACGGCAATGTGGATCCCGCGGACCTACCTTATTCCTTTAGTCGCAAAACGGTATGGCAGCGAATGGCTGTGGTGGTCGCTGGACCTGTGGCCAATTTTATTTTGGCCATCGCATTTTTCGCCATTATTTTTACCGGTGGTGAGCGGGGCCTGGCACCAGTGGTGGGTGAAATTGAAGCGGGCTCCGTCGCTAGCCGCTCTGGGTTTGAGCCGGGTATGGAGATACTTGCGGTCAACGGTGTGGCCACAGAGACCTGGACCTCCGTGTCCCGGCAACTGTTGGATTTTATTGGCACCACTGGTGAGATTCCCTTTACCGTGCGCTACCAGGATTCAGAGTTAAAGTATGACCTCAGCCTGCAGGTAGAGCGCTGGTTGCGCGATGAAGACCAACCGGTCCCGCTGCGGGATTTGGGGGTTAGCCCTCCCTTCGAACTCAGTAGTCTGTCTCTGGCCGCTGTATTCGAAGAGGGTGCTGGATATGCTGCAGGGCTGCAAAAAGGTGATCAGCTACTATCCATTAACGGCCAGCCGATTGTCAGTATCAATGCCTTTGTGGAGACTGTTGCCAGCAGTATTGATGGTGCGGTTGTACTGGAAGTCCAGCGTGGCTCTGAGCAGTTGCGTTTTGAGGTTCAGCCGTTGACTGTTGAGCGGGACGGTGAGCAGGTAGGGCAGCTGGGTGTGCAGCTGGCATCTCGAGGCCAGTATCCGCCTGAGCTGTTACGGACCACTGAATACAGTTTTTGGGGTGCTCTGAGTCGCGGGGTTAGAGAGACCTTCGATACCAGCGTGTTTATTGTTAAATCCATAGGTAAGTTGCTGGTAGGCGATTTATCGGCAAAAAATCTGAGCGGCCCGATTACCATAGCCCAGGTGGCAGGGGATAGCGGAAAGTCTGGCGTAGACAATTTTATTCGCTTTGTCGCTATGTTCAGTATAATGCTCGGCGTTATGAACCTATTGCCGGTCCCGGTTTTGGACGGTGGTCATCTTATGTACTATCTAATCGAAGTCATAAAGGGTTCTCCGGTGTCTGACCGGATTCAGATAATGGGGTATAAAGTAGGGCTGGCTCTGGTGATGAGTTTAATGGTGGTGGCTACCTACAACGATATAGCGCGGACGTTTTAATCCGCAAAAATTAATTAAACTGGGTTCTTTTTTTTACATGAAGCGACTTCTATCAGGCCTACTTTTAGTCCTATGCTCTCTGTCATACTCGGTGAATGCCGAGGTCTTTCAGGTGACTGATATTCGAATCGAGGGCCTGCAAAGGGTATCGGCGGGTACTGTTTTTGCCTCGCTGCCGATTAGCGCAGGGGACTTGGTGGATGAATCTGCCATCCGCAACGCCACGAGATCACTGTTCCGCACAGGCTATTTCTCTGATGTGGTGATGGCGCGAGAGAATGGCATTCTGGTGATTGGCCTGGCTGAGCGCCCCGCAGTTACTGAGATCAACCTGGACGGTAACAAGGCGATAGAGACTGATCAGTTGCTCGATGCGCTGCGCGACAATGGCCTTGCCGAGGGGCAGATTTTCCGCCAGGTAATTCTCGATGGCATGACCCAAGAGCTGCAGCGCCAGTATGTGTCTCAGGGGCGCTACGGTGCGCTGGTTAAAACTGAGGTTAAAACACTGCCGCGCAATCGCGTAGCCATCAATATAGATATTGATGAGGGCGATGTGGCCAAGATTCGCCATATCAATATTGTTGGCAATAAAGACTTTAGCGAAGAGGAATTACTGGACACCTTCGAGCAAAACACCACGGGCTGGCTGTCGTGGATATCCAGTGATGATAAGTACAGCAGAGAAAAACTCTCTGGTGATTTGGAAACCCTGGAAACCTGGTACCTGGACCGCGGCTATTTGCGATTTGTCGTGGATAGCACCCAGGTGTCTATTAGCCCGGATAAAGAGTCTGTCTTTATCACCATCAATATTACCGAGGGTGATGTTTACACCATTGGCGGTATAGAGCTGTCTGGCGAATTAAAAATTCCCGAAGATCAGGCCCGCGGGCTGATTATTATGCGCGAGGGCATGACCTTTTCGCAGACGCTAATGACTACCTCCAGTGAATATATTACCCGCCGTCTGGGCAACGAAGGCTATACCTTTGCCGAGGTCAATGGTTACCCCGAGGTCAATGAAGAGGATAATACGGCCACTGTGACCTTTGTGGTGACCCCAGGTATGCGCGCCTACGTACGTCGAATCGAGTTCCGTGGCAATACCAAGACCGCGGATGAGGTGCTGCGTCGAGAAATGCGTCAAATGGAGGGCGGGTCGGCCAACAATGCCTTGATTGAGCATTCCAAGGTGCGTCTGGAGCGTCTTGGTTTCTTTAAAGAGGTCAGTGTGGAAAACCTGCCGGTTGCCGGCACCAATGACCAAATCGATGTGGTTTACACCGTTGAGGAACAGCCCTCGGGTTCTGTGGGCGCTAGCGTGGGCTATGCGCAGGGTACCGGGTTAATTCTCGGTGGTAACCTCAGCGAGAATAATTTTTTGGGCACGGGTAAACAGGTGGGTATAGGCATCAATCGCAGCACTTACCAGAGTTCATTGAATTTCAGCTACTCCGAGCCCTATTTTACCGTAGATGGTGTCAGCGTTGGCTACAACCTCTACGCCAGAGAGACGGATTACGATCGTATCAATGTCGCTAGCTTCTCCACCAATACCTATGGTGGCGGGGTTAACTGGAGCTACCCAATCTCTGATGTGCAGCGAATCGGTCTGGGCCTGGGCTACGAGAACCTGGATCTTAAGACAGGTTCATTTGCCTCCAGAGAAATCAGTGATTTTGTTGAGGCTAATGGTAAGAACTTTGATGTCTTTAGCTTTAACATTAACTGGGCCAAGTCGACATTAAACCGGGGTATTTTTGCTACCCGGGGTGCTTCTCAACGACTGGGTATAGACTTGGCGCTGCCTGGCTCTGGGCTCGAGTACTACAAGGTAAATTACAACGCAGAGTATTTGCGTGGCTTGACCAGAACCCTGTCTCTGAAGCTCAAGGCCGACCTGGGTTATGGGGAGAGCTACGGTGATACCAGCCAGCTGCCATTCTTCAAGAATTTCTACGGCGGTGGTTTTGGTTCGGTGCGCGGCTTTAAGCGCAACACGCTGGGTCCACAGGATACGCCCTGTAACTTTGCTGATCCTCCCTGTGTCACCAGCTTTATAGATGACCCGGACCCCATTGGCGGTAACGTCAAAGTTGAGTTGGGTGCTGAAGTGATTTTCCCGCTGCCGTTCCTAAAAGATCAGCGTTCGGTTCAATCCTCGCTGTTTTTTGATGCGGGTAATATTTTCAACACCAAGTGTGGAGAAACTCAGGTTAACTGTTTTAAGCCTGATGCGGGAGAATTGCGCTATGCTGTTGGCGTGGGTGCAACATGGTTGAGTGGTTTTGGGCCTATTACCTTTAGTGTAGCCAAACCACTGAATGCAAATGACCTTGATGAGACAGAAGTATTTCAGTTCTCACTGGGTAATCAATTTTAATAATAGTAGGGAGAAGTATTGTGGGTAATGTAAAAGCACTTGTTTTGGTTGTATTGACTGGGCTGGGCGCGCTGATATCTGCGGCGGCTTCGGCCGAGGCCAAGATTGCTGTGATTGATATTAATTCGGCGATTTTTGCCTCTGAGCCAGCACAGGCTCGCGTTAAGCAGGCGATTGAAAGTGCGGATTTTGTGGCTTTGAAAGCCAAGCTCGAGGGTGCTTCAGCAGATTTTCAAGCGCTGGCAAAAGAAGCCGAGAGCAAGCGCCTGACCTGGTCACAGGAAGAGGCTGCGGCCCATCAAAAGAAAATGGAATATGTGAAGGCAGATGCTGAGTTGGCCAACCGTAAAATCCAGGCCGAACAGCAGCAGTTGCAGCAGAAAATTCAACAGGAATTTATGCCTCAGCTGCAGACCATTATTCAAGAGGTTGTTAAAGAAGAGGGCATCACTATTTTGTTGCGTCAAGAAGCGGTGATTACCGCAGTGGCAGAAAATAATCTGACTCCCAAGGTTATAGACCGTCTCAATAAGACTGCTCAATAAATCACTAGCTGAGTTAGGCCCTGGCAGAGCACTGCAATGAAACGAGATTATAGTCTGGCTGATATCGCCGAGTTTCTCGGGGCCGAATTGCGCGGTGATGGTTCGGCGCGCATCACTGGCCTCAACAGCCTGCAACATGCCGTGGCTGGTGAGCTGGCGTTTCTCGCCAACCCCAAGTATGCCAGTCAATTGGCTGAGACAGAGGCCGAGGCGGTCATTCTCGGCCCGGACCAGGCTGC
>JBMZST010000103.1:0-5977 GCA_049623265.1 Porticoccaceae bacterium | reverse complement strand
GAGGTTCAGGGGTAGCTGCTTTCCCAGCAGTGGTCAAGGCCGCCTTTAGCCCAGAGGTACTGGAAGACAAATACGCCAGCGAGGTACTGGATCTCGGCGATGATCGCTATGTGGTGATCAAGCTTCAGGAGTACTTCCCAGCGCGGCAGAGACAGTTGGACGAGATCAGAGCCTCGGTTGAGAAAAACCTCCGTCAGACGCTAGCACAGCAATCCATTGCCGAACAGGGATCAGCACTGCTTGCCCGTGTAGAGGCAGGCGAGAGCATAGAAGCTGTTGCTAAATCAGCGGGTTTGGAATGGCAGGCCGGGCAAAATGTGAAGCGTGTGGATCGTTCAGTCAATGAAGAAGTTCGAATGGCAGTCTTCCAGATGGATGCTCCCGCAGATAAGCCAACCATCAAGGCTTTCTCGGCGGCCAATGCGGACTATATTATAGCGTCTCTGCAGAGCGTCACTCCGGGTGATGCCAGCAAGTTGAGCGCGGATCAGAGAGCTAATCTCAATTTCGCAGTACAGTCGACCAATAGCAGTCGAGATCTGGAAGCCTACCAGGCCAGTCTGCTGGCCAAGGCTGAGATCAAACAGTAGAGGTCAGCCGGGCGTCTCAGTGAAAGTAGACGCCGTGATGCAAGTAGATAAAGGCCCAGGCAGTCAATTTGCCTAGGCCTTTTCTCATGCCCTAAAGCTTTTGTGGTCTATAGCATCAACCCGCCAGATTAGATTCTCAATGCATTGACAAACAGCGTCAGACGCTGACCCGGCTGTAAAAACTCATTGCGGCTGATCTTGTTCCAACGGGTAATATCGCGAATGCGAATATCAAATTTTTCGGCAATCAGATACAGAGAATCACCACGGCGTACCCGGTAAGAAAGCCGGCGCAGGTTTTCCGTACCCGAGACGGCTGTAGAATGCTCCACACGGAGCTTCTGGCCAATTCGAACTGTATCGGATGACAGATTGTTTGAGCGCTTTAAATCGGCCACAGAAACCTTAAATCGCGCGCCAATACTGGACAGCGAATCGCCGCGCTGCACCAGGTAGGTTGAGGTTTTTAATGCACGGGCTACCGCGCCGCCAGCATCACTGCCCGCATGGGGAATAAATAACACCTGACCGATTTGCAAGCGATCACTGCTCAGACTATTGCGGCTTTTCAGCCAACTGGTCGGTATGTGAAAGCGCTGGGCAATCTGCGACAGCGTATCGCCGCTCTTAACCGCATACTCTGTGTGCGGCACCCAGGTTTTGGGGTCGGTGTTGGCCAGCAGGTCACGCAGTGGTTGGGCCGAACCTTGAGGCAACAGAATATTGTGTTTCCCCTGGGGCGGAGTAATCGAGCGTCGGTAGGCAGGGTTCAAACGGGTAAACTCCGGTCCCTCAATACCGGTGATTTCCACCACCGTATTCAGATCGATCTGAGACTCAATTTCAACTACCTCAAAATAGGCCTGGTCGGGGAACGATGGCAGTGTGATTTTATACTCATCGGGCTTGGCAATCAGTTCAGCCAAAGCCAACAGCTGAGGCACATAATTTCTGGTCTCCCGGGGCAGTTTGATGGACCAAAAATCCGCCGCTTTACCTTTTTTGGTATTGCGCGCCATCGAACGTGACACATTGCCCTCGCCTGAGTTATAGGCCGCCAACGCCAGTAACCAGTCACCGTCAAAACGTCTGTGCAGGTACTGCAGATACTTGACCGCAGCCTGAGTTGAATAGATTACATCGCGGCGGCCGTCATACCAGCGATCGCGGCGCAGCCCGAAGGACTTAGCAGTGGATGGAATAAACTGCCACAGGCCTACAGCATGACTATGGCTGTAAGCCAGCGGGTCGTAGGTGCTCTCTACAATAGGCAGCAGAGCCAACTCTAGGGGCAGCCCAGCGTTGTCCAGCTGCTCAGTTACATAAAAAATAAACGGCTCGGCACGGCCAAATACGGTGGCCAGATAGCTGGGGTTGCGCAGATACCAGTCCCGCTGCTTGATCACCGAGGCATGCATCTCATCTGGTGTGAGTTTGTAGCCCTCGCGAATACGTTGCCACAGATCGGGCTCTGGTGCAGGCTGCTGATCATCCGCTGCAATCTCCTCCATCAGGCTGGCCTGGGTCTCGCTTTCAGCGCTAGGCGAGGTCTCGGTCTGAGTTTCAGCTTCGACCCGCGCCACAGGCGCCGAGCCCTGATCTATCTGCGCAGCATTTTGCTGCTTCAGAGGCATCAGCTCACAGCCAGCTAGGGTCAGACCGCAAAAACAGAGAAATAGGGTGGTAAAACGGGGCTTATAAACAGGCAACGGCAGGCAACTTATTAGGATGTTTTTGAGTAAGGCGAAGATTGTAGCGACCGGTAGTGGATTTAACAACAAGCCCCAAACCTTGCAACACAGTCTGTCCCAGATGTTGCTACTGGTCTTTGCAGGGATCATTGAACATAATAGGCGTAACAAGGCCACAGGCTGGATTGGGTAAAAATAAGCAGGTATGGCGAAAAACTTACTCCGCAGGCGCAGTAAAGACCTCCTCGACAGGCTGAAAGTGGAGGATTTAACTGTCACCGCCAACAGGCTAGAGAGCTGGCTAAATTCCGACTTTGGTCGCTACTTGCTGCACCAGGAAGCCCAGCTGCTGCAGCGCAAATACAACCATCTGCCGGGTTACCGGCTTATGCATCTGGGGCTGGGGCCCAACCGTCAAACCATCGACTGCTTTGAGCAGCTGCACCGCTTCTATATCCACGCCAACGCCGACAGCGCCGAACCAGAGCTAAAGCTGGCCAGCAACTATGCCCAGCTGCCGCTGCCCTCCGAGGTGATCGATGTGGCGCTGGTGCAGCACGCCGTCGAGTTCTCGCTATCTCCCAAGGCGGTGTTGGCCGAAATATCCCGCGTGGTGGCCCCCGGTGGCCATCTGCTGCTCTGCCTGTTTAACCCCTACGGACCCAGGGGGCTGATCAAGTTCCCCATGCAGCTGCTCAGTGATCGTCCCGACTACCGTTTTCACAATTTGCGCAAAGGTCGTGTGATCGATTGGCTGTCACTGCTCAATTTTCAAGTGCTCGAGATAGACCACGGCGCTTATAATTTTCCGCTCAATCGACCCGGCTGGAGCCAGACAGACAGCAGTTGGGAAAAGATTGCACAAAAGATTCGCTTTCCCCTGGGTAATTTCTATATGATCCATGCGGTCAAGCGTGAGCTGCGCGGTATTGGCACCAGAGCCAACCTGTGGCGCCCGGCAGCCAACAACGGCTACAGCTCTCACGGCGGCAAATCCAGCCGCAAAAAAGCCCAGAAACGCCCGGTTGAGGAATAGCATGAATCCAGTTCATATCTACACAGATGGCGCCTGCCGCGGCAATCCCGGTCCCGGCGGATGGGGCGTTTTAATGCGCTACGGCAATGAAGAAAAATCTCTCTGCGGCGGTGAGGCAGAAACCACCAACAACCGCATGGAATTAACCGCGGTGATCGAGGGACTTGCAGCCCTTACCAGACCCTGCCATGTCGAGCTGACCTCCGACTCAACCTATGTGCTAAAAGGCATACAGGAATGGATGCCCAACTGGAAAAAGCGCGGCTGGAAAACCGCCAGCAAAAAGCCGGTCAAGAATGCCGATCTGTGGCAAAAGCTCGATGCGGCAATAGGCGAACATAAGATAAACTGGCACTGGGTAAAGGGGCACAGCGGTCACCCGGAAAATGAAATAGCCGACCAGCTGGCCAATCGCGGCATAGACGAATTAGAACTGAGCTAGAGACTAAGCATGAGACAGATCGTACTGGATACAGAAACCACAGGCCTAGAGACCTCTCAGGATCATCGCATTATCGAAATCGGCTGTGTCGAGATGATCAATCGCAAACTCACTGGCCGCCACTACCATCAGTACATTAATCCGCAGCGCAAAGTAGACGAGGGCGCCATGGAAGTCCATGGCATCACCGATCAGTTCCTCGAAGACAAACCTGTCTACGAGGCCATTGCCGGCGAGTTTATGGCCTTTATCGAGGGCGCCGAACTGGTGATTCACAATGCCCCCTTTGATATTGGATTCCTCAACCACGAGGCCGCCAAGCTGCCTGGCCGCTTCCAGCCCATAGAGTCCGGCTGCAAAGTGATAGACACTCTGGCCCTAGCGCGGCAGAAACACCCGGGACAGAAAAACAACCTCGACGCCCTGTGTAAGCGCTACGGTGTCGACAATTCTCAGCGCGATCTGCACGGCGCTCTGCTCGATGCCGAGATTCTTGCTGATGTCTATCTACTGATGACCGGTGGCCAGGTCAATCTCAATATCAGTGATCAGTCGGCCGCCGACAGCGGCGAAATCAATCAGACTAGTAATATCCGCCGTCTGCCCAAAGAGCGGCCTGCGCTGCGCGTTATTGCTGCCGATCAGGATGAGCTGGCCAACCACCAGAAAAAACTGGAGGCCATCAAAGCCGCCAGTGGCGAGTGCATCTGGCAGACCCTGGGCGAATAAACCGTTTTGTCCCAGCCAACCCCTCAAGAGCTTCAATTCGGGCTGGATAGTTATTTCCCCGAGCAGGCCCCCGGCACCGCCCAGCAGTTTCAGCCTCTTGCAGAGGCCCTGGTCGATCTGGTTACCAGCAGAGATCTATTTCGCCTTAACAAACAGTTAACGGATCTGCAGCAGCGGGTTGCCCGCCAACAGGATATTACAGAGGGCTGGAAAAAGTGGCGCCAGGCTGCCCAGCGCTCTCAGCAGATCGTCAGCGCCCGGCGCGATAATCTGCCCAGCATCAGCTATCCAGACCTGCCCGTTAGTGCCAGAGCAGATGAAATCGTCGAGCTGATTCGCAATCACCAGGTGGTGGTAGTGGCGGGTGAAACCGGCTCGGGTAAAACCACTCAGCTGCCCAAAATTTGCCTGCAGGCTGGGCGCGGTATTAACGGTATTATCGGTCACACCCAGCCCCGGCGCATAGCGGCCCGCACCGTGGCCAACCGTATTGCCGAAGAACTGAAAACTCCCTTGGGCGAGACTGTGGGCTACCAGGTGCGGTTTTCCGACCAGAGCTCGCCCAAAACCACCATCAAACTGATGACCGACGGTATTTTGCTGGCAGAAATCCAGCACGACCGCTTTCTCAGCAAATACGATACCCTGATTATCGACGAGGCCCACGAGCGCAGCCTCAATATTGATTTCCTACTGGGCTATCTGAAAAACCTACTGGCCCAGCGCAGCGACTTAAAGCTGATTATCACTTCGGCTACCATCGATGTAGAAAAGTTTTCCCAGCATTTCAACAATGCGCCAGTGGTCGAGGTATCCGGCAGAACCTACCCGGTCGAGATTATTTACTCCGATATTGATAGCTTGGATATGGATCGCGATCAGCGCATTATTGAATGTCTGCGCGAGATAAATGCCAATACAAACGCCAACCAGAAAGCTGGAGATGTACTGGTGTTTTTAAGCGGCGAGCGCGAAATCCGCGAGGCCAATCTGGCCATTAAGCGTGCCCAGTTGCCCCACACCGAGGTAGTGCCCCTGTATGCCAGGCTGACTCTAGCAGAGCAGAGTAAAATCTTTGCACCCCACAGAGGCCGCCGGGTGGTGCTCAGCACCAACGTAGCTGAGACCTCCCTCACTGTGCCCGGGATAGGCTATGTGATAGATACCGGTCGCGCCAGACTGTCCAGATACAGTTACCGGACCAAGGTGCAGCGCTTGCCCATAGAAGCGATTTCCCAGGCCAGTGCCAACCAGAGGGCAGGGCGCTGTGGTCGGGTTAGCAATGGCGTTTGTTACCGGCTTTATGAAGAGGACGATTTTAACAATCGCCCAGCGTTTACCGACCCTGAAATCGTGCGCACCAACCTGGCCGCTGTAATACTGCAAATGCTGCACCTGCGCATTGGTGATATTCGCAGCTTCCCCTTTGTGGATCCGCCCGATAGCCGCATGATCAGCGATGGCTTTAAGTTACTCGAAGAGCTGCAGG
>JBMZST010000102.1:0-6036 GCA_049623265.1 Porticoccaceae bacterium | reverse complement strand
CAGCCAGTGCTGCAGAGTTTGCTGCAAATGACCTCGGTGGAGATGATGCCATGAATTCAACGCAACTGATGGCACTGATGCCGATACTGATGTTGTCACTGACCGCTGCAGTGCTGATGGTTCAGGCTTCGATTAAGCGTGACCAGGGACTGGCCTGGTGGATTACCGGTCTGGGCTTTTTACTCAGTCTTGGTGGAGCTATTTATGCTCGCGATTTTTCCCAGCCGGTGACTATGTTGCTGGTGGTAGACGACTGGGGGCTGTTTTTTACGGCCCTGATTCTGGTGGCCTCTCTGGTCACGCTGGTTCTCTCAAAAGATAGTTTTTCTCCCGAGGGTGAGCGCAAAGAGGAGTATTACCTGCTGCTCGTGCTCTCTGTATTGGGTGCGGTGATACTGATGCAGTCCAGCCATATGGCCTCGCTGCTGCTGGGTATGGAACTTATGGGCGTGGCTCTTTACGGCATGATAGCCTTCCCGGAGAAAGGTGAGTTGCCTCTCGAGGCGGCGATTAAGTATTTGGTATTATCGGCCTGTGCATCCGCTATGTTGCTGTTTGGTTTTGCACTGATTTACGCGGCTACAGGTGACCTTAGCTACGCCAATATGGGAGCCAAAGCCGCTGCAGCTTTCAGCCAGGAGCCGGTGGTACTGATGGCAGGAACCGCTATGGTTGTCGCTGGACTGGGCTTTAAATTGTCTGTGGTGCCATTCCATATGTGGACGCCCGATGTCTATCAGGGCGCACCTACACCGGTAACGGGTTTCTTGGCTACAGTGTCTAAAGGGGCAGTATTTGTCGCCCTGGCCAGGCTTTACCAAGAGGGCCAGCTGTACCAATACGACTCATTGATTATGGCGCTGTCGGTGGTGGCGATGGCCTCTATGCTGGTGGGTAATTGGTTGGCGTTGCGTCAGGAGAACATTAAGCGCCTGCTGGCCTACTCCTCTATTGCTCATTTCGGCTATCTGCTAATTGTACTGATCGCTCTGGCTATTGTGGACAACGCCGCTGCCATTGAACTGGCAACTGAGGCTATTACCTTCTACCTTGCCGCTTATATTGTGACTACTTTAGCCGCCTTCACCGTCGTAGCTAATCTTGCTGGCGAAGACGACAGTAAGTCTATGCTGAGCGCATTTGACGGACTATTTTGGCAGCGCCCAGTACAGGCGGCTGCTCTGACAGTGGCTATGCTGTCGTTTGCGGGCATACCTCTTACAGCAGGTTTTATAGGCAAGTTTTATCTGATTACTCTGTCTATTCAGTCGCAGCTCTGGGTTCTGCTTGCAGTTTTAGTCCTAGGTAGTGCCATAGGGGTTTATTATTATTTACGCATAATTTTTGCTATGAGCAGGACGCCGGGAAGCAGGATAACAGAGCCGTCGGGCGTCGTCATAGGGGCACAGGAAATTGTCGCTACACTGCTGTTGCTACTGGTGCTAGCGTTGGGTAGCTGGCCGCAGCCCTTTATCCAGTTCGCAGGGGCGCTGTAGAAAATCTGACAATGGAGTCCAGGTCTGGTTGGTTTTATCGGGCCGATTTTAAACCGAGGAGGTAGCTATGTTACGTTCTGTGGATCTCAGTGATTACATGCTTCACGATCCCGTAAAAATCAATGCCAATAAAGATCTGTTTGATGCTATCCATCTCATTATCGACCACAGGGTCTCAGGGATTTGTGTGGTTGACGAAGCGGGAATGCTGGTGGGGGTTCTCTCTGAAATGGATTGCTTGAGCGCTATTTTAGCCGCTACTTACAATGAACATGGTGATGTGGGTAAGGCCGGTGAGTACATGACAACCAATGTGGATGTCTGTGATATTCACGCCGATTTGGTTGATGTGGCCGATGATATGCTTAAGAAAGGCCATCGTCGTCGCCCGGTCCTTGATCATGGACGACTGGTTGGTCAGATCACCTGTCGGCAGTTATTGCGGGTGGTGGCGGAGTTTAATCAGAATCAAATCGCAGCCCATTAAATTTCTGCATGCCCGCGGGATAAATCAGCGACTGAGTAGTTGCTGATTTGACGGTCCTGCTCCAGCTGAAAAACATGCTGGCTGTGTTTTGGCAACTCCCTCAGTGACTGCTCGGTAATCCGCTGGAAATACTGAATAAACCGCAAAACCTGCTGTTCGGTCATCAGTCCGAGTCGATCGGCACCCCTGTGCTTGTCCAATAATTTCGTCTCCTGCTGCCAGCGCCACTGAAAAACAGTGTCGAAGGAGGGGGCCCTGAGCATAATCAGTTGGTCGACCATCGCGAATAGCTGTTGGTAATCTCCTGCCAGAGACTGGTTGATATAGTGCCGCCAAATACCCTGATCGTCCTCCAACCGCTCTAGGTCATTGATCGGTCGCTGCAAATCTGCCTTTGTCTGAGGTTGGGCACCCAAACACCAACCCTCTAGGATAATTAATCCCGCTGGCCCCTGAACCCAATCAAATTCAGCCTCAGCTGCACGATCATCAATGCTTTTATCAAACCTGGGTATGCGAGTATCGACGCCCGCAACAAGCTGCTCAATGGTGTTTATTGCCAGGCCAACATCATGGGTTCCGGGCACGCCACGGGTGGCCAGAAGGGGATGCACAGTCTCGGCCAGAGCCAGGCGATCCCTCAGAGGCAGATAAAAATCATCCAGCGATAGATTGGCAGTAGCTATCCCATGGTGCTCCGCGACCATGCTACAAAGGTAGTCTGCCAATGTGGATTTACCTGAGCCCTGACAGCCGTTAATACCCCATATCTGCGGCTTATGCTGTGCTTGATACTGCTGGGCAAATTGGTCAAGTAGGGGGTCAAACCAGCGCTGTGCAAACTGCAGATAGCTCTCCGGCAGCTGGTTGCGTTCGAGAAAGGCTTCTGTGGCAGGCGTCATAGCGTATTGGATTTAGCGGTTATTTAAAACAGACTGAGAACTACATGAATAAACATAGACTAGCATAGCCGTAGTTAATGGGAAACTATCCATGTCTAAATAGAGTCCAACAACCATAAACCGGAATAAAAAAACGATGTAATGTTTTTTGGAGGAGGCAAAAAATGGCTATTCAAATCGTTTTTTTGGGCAATTTCGTGCTTTTGGATAGATGTTTCTAGTAGCACAAGGTCGTAGTTAGAGATAGGCCAGGCTTCGCCGATATTGCCCAGAGGTTTTCTGCGGATAACCGGCTAGCAATATGGCATAGGAAGTTGATCACAGTTCTAAAAAAACGAAGTTTAACTCTGTTAAATAAGAAGTTCGACTTAGCTAGATTGAGGATTTTAGTCAAATTAAATGCCATTTTTTTCTTCGGGAATGCTGTTATGGCTAATTTAAAAAGGAGGTTCGGCAGGCGATTAAAGTCGCTGAGAACCGGCAGAGGTTTGACCCAAGAGCAGTTGGCAGACGCCACCGAACTGAGTATTGAGTCAATTAGTAACATGGAGCGAGGCATCTTTGGACCCAGGTTTGATAATCTCGAAAAAATCGCAGGCGCTCTTAACGTAGAAGTGATCGATTTATTTGATTTTCGCAACTAAACATCTTTGTGGATTTCGGCTATATTTCAATTAACCAGCCATTAAATATCGAGGTCGAAGATAATTTTGGTTCAGCTTTCATTGGATGGAAAGCAGACGATTACAGGGAGAGTTTCATCATTGCCAATCTGTATTTTTCTTTTCACTGATAAATCGCACGCCGGCTTTTTAAATCCAGAGATCAGGACGTTTAGTCAACTGGTGCTCTGTGCTTTGGGAGGATCAGGTGACTGATAGCAGTGCATTGCATAAAGATCTTTCTCGGCAGTCCGAGGCGCGCAAAGCGGCGGAAAACAGACTGCAGGAACTGAGCACCGAACTCCATGACGCCACAGCAGCCCTGCAATACCGCACGCAGATTGTGGCTGAGAAAAGTGCCAAGCTTCGTCAGGTGAACGAGGATAATGAACAGCTTAGGCTGCGGCTTATTCACAGTGAGAAAATGGCTAAGGTGGGATTTCTGCTGGCTGGCATTGCCGATGAGATCAATCAACCTCTCACTTTTCTTGCCGACAATCTTGTTACCATGGAAAGTTACTTTGATAGTATTTTTCAGTTCATTGACAAACAGACTGAGGTTATCCAGGCATCAGGGTCTCCTGCTCTTGCAAAGGCCTGCACTTCGAGAAAAATAAATAAGCTCAGGAAGCAGGTTAATTTAAATTTTATACAATCTGACATTACAAAGCTGATTAAAGATTCGAATGAGGCGGTTGCCAGAGTGCAGAATCTGGTTGAGGATATTACTGAGTTTTCGTCATCTGATCACCGCGAGATTACAGAGGAGGATATCAATCAATTGTTGGATAGGTCTCTCAATCTTGCCTCGAATGAGTTGCGCTTTAAAACCGAAATCGTCAAAGAGTATGGTCGTCTGCCCAAAATATTTTGTGACAGTGGTCAACTGGTCCAGGCGTTTTTAAATCTTCTGTTTAATGCGGTGGAGTCTATTGAGTCCAAGGGGACTATTACACTGCGCACAGGCACTCATAGTTCAATGCTATGGATTGATGTTGCGGATACCGGCGCAGGTATCAGTGACGAGCATCAGAGCAAAATATTTAATCCCTTCTTCACCACTAAGACGGCCACCGGCGCAAGCGGGTTGGGGCTGCAACAGGTACAGCGTGCTGTTGAGGCTCATTTTGGGCGTACCACGGTGATGTCAAGACTGGGAAAGGGAACCACCTTTAGGGTAATGTTACCCATGGACCGCTATCCAGAGAGCACCCCAGCTTCGATGGTTTAATTATCGGGCTTATTCCCTGTTCTGATAAATCCGGATAACAAAGTGCGCAGGGGTTGCCAGGTGTTGCAAGCTTTCCAGATACGCTTGTTGCTGTGGATTTGCGCTCCAATAATAGGGTGTCATATGCAATAGATCGGCAATCGCCGCCCCCTCTATACGCAGCTCCTCTGATAACTCAACTTCCTCGATAAGACTGAAGTGTTCAGTGCTGTCGATTACCTCGAAATTACCTGTTCGCGCCAAGGTTTTTTCATAGATCTGGGTGGTCAATCCGGTTAGGTGTTCTTCTCCTGGTCCCACCATGATCAGTCGGCCATCAGGTTTGAGTACTCTGGAGGCCTCCTCGGCAGCTATGGGTGAAAAAACCGAAATAGCACTATCAATGCTCTGGTCGAACAGAGGAATACTAAAGGCGCTATCTACAGCCAGCTGGGCGTCGAGTTTCCGTTTGGCCGCCAGGCGCACAGCGGCTTTGCTGATGTCCAACCCCACTAGCTGCACTGAGGTATTAGACCTGCGTATCTGCTCGAGGTAGTAGCCCTCACCACAGCCTATATCCAGGAGTCTGTGGTCTGCCGGCATATCGCCGAGCAAGTCAACTAAAGTATCGGCAAGAAATTGATAATGTCCGGTGTTTAAAAATCGCTGGCGACTGCGAATCATTTCATCACTATCACCGGGGTTGCGGCTGCGTTTGTGCTGGGCCAGATGGAGGTTGAGATAGCCCTCCTTGGCTCTGTCAAAATTATGGTTGTTTTCACACCTGAAGCTTGGGCTAGACGCCTGTTTGATCAGGGCCAGCCCGCAGTTCGGGCATTTAAAACTATTGATCATTAAAACAGTCCAGTGACCTCGCCATTTTCATCCATAGCAATGCTGTTGGCAGCCGGCACTCTGGGCAGGCCGGGCATGGTCATAATATCACCACAGACTACCACGATAAATCCGGCTCCAGCGCTGAGACGCACTTCGCGAATAGCCACCACATGATCTGTGGGCGCCCCTTTTAGGTTAGGGTCGGTTGAGAAGCTGTACTGAGTCTTAGCGATGCAGACGGGGAAGTGAGCATAGCCGTCCTCTTCAAATTGACGAATCTGATCGCGAATTTTCTGATCGGCAATAATATCGTCCGCCCGATACAGCCTGGTGGCTACGGTTTTAATTTTATCCCAAATCGGCATGTCGTCAGGGTACAGGGGGGCAAAGCTAGCGGATCCACCGTCCGCCAGTTTTGCAACTTCCACAGCCAGTTCCTCGG
>JBMZST010000101.1:0-6041 GCA_049623265.1 Porticoccaceae bacterium | reverse complement strand
TCTGCATCACGCAGCCGTATTTTGGATGCGGACTATGCTGCCGAAACTACTGAACTGGCTCGTACCCAGATCATCCAGCAAGCTGGCACGGCCATGCTGTCCCAGGCTAACCAGCAGGCACAGTCGGTACTTGCCCTGCTGAAGTAACCCTGGATCTGTCCGAGATTTCTGGACAACCAATAAAAAGCCCACCATAAAATCTATGGTGGGCTTTTTATTATCCTAAATTATTGTTGACAATAAGTTTGAGGTTTTATTAAGAGCCTTTGCTTAGCGCTCTGAATATCACAACATCAACCCCCATTATGATGGCTAGTCATCATAAGCCTTAGCGAGCGACTCCAGCTGGCCCGTTAAATAATCTTTCGTGGCATCCAGGCTGGCCATCATAGATTCCATCGCCGTAAACTGTGAAAGGTAGCGCTGATACACTGCTGTCATTCGCGTCTCCAGCTTGGTTAATTCCTCTTTGTGGTCGGCTAGAACAGACGACGCATTTGTTGATCGGGTGGTAACAATACCATCCTTATCTGTCAGTCCCTCGAGCGTCGTTGCAATATCCTGGGCAAGCCCTTTTGCTGCTGTGTCATAAGCACTTTGATCAGAGGTGCCAGCAGTTAGCATTTTGGATATGTCGTCAAAATTATTGAGCACCACATTGTTGTAGGTGGTCTCATCAAAGGTCATGTTGCCAGAGCGATCAATACTAATACCAAGATCACGCAGAGCATTTATGGTACCTGACTTGGTCGACGAATCCTCAAACACTGCAGTGCGAATATTATTCTTGATAAAGCTGATTAATGAGCCATCATCTGCCAGAGCACCATTTAAGGTGTCGGCAGAGCCATCACTGATACTTCCCATATTATCCAGCGACGAGTTCAAACTGTTATAGACAGCGACTACATCCTGCAGGCTGGTTTTTAAAGTGCTGGTATCGCTGGTGACATTGAGTCGCACCGCTGAGGATGTAACGCCATTTAATGCAATGGTGGTTCCAGAGATAACATCAGTGACCGAATTGCTGCCTCTGGTGATGGTAAGACCCTCAAAATTTATAACAGCGTCTTGAGCGGTTTGCAGTGTTTTATCGGCATCACCAAAACCCAGATCATCAGAAATAGAGCTGGTTACCGCAAAGGTTCCCGCAATACCCGTATCGCCGGACAGAACTATCCGGAAATTATTCCCCCCAGTGCCCGTATCTACCAGAGATGCAGAAACACCTTTGTTTGCTGCATTGATCGCCTCAACCACACCGGCCGGTGTAGTCGTGGTCACGGGAATCTTTGTTACCACAGGGCTGTTAACCGCAGTGACACCAGCGGTTGGATTAGTGACAGTCTGTGATGTATCGGCTACAGAAACCGTGGGTGCAGTAGAGATAGCGCCCGTTGTTTTGTAGGTTAAATCAATATTGTCGCCATTGGCAGCAACGGTAAAAAGCAAGTCCTCGTAACCAGCCGCAGCCTGGATGGCTGCCACCTGGTCCGCGACATTGGTGTATGTAGCACTGGCGACAGAGACAGCATTGGTCCCATCACTGACCGACAGGCTTCCGGTTACAGAGGCTGTTAGGGCAGAGCGGTAAATAGCAGCAACACCGGTTACTGGGGTCGCCGCGACGATTCCTGCATTGACTTCCCCAGCGCCGCTGGTCAAAACACCAGTGCCCGCCGTTTTCTGTGTGAAGGTGACGCCGCTGGTGCCGTTGACGGCAAAATCAAACTGAAAGCCAGCCGGCTTGTTAGCTTCAATTGCGGCAACATAGCCGGCAAGGGTCTCGCCACCACTGCTTGTACCACCGGCCGTATTGACCTGAGACTGTGAAATAGTAAATGAATTGGTGCCGTCAGAAAGACTTATCGAGCCACCGCTGTCCAATGCAGTTCGCAACGCCGCCTGGCTGATCGTCTGTTCATAGGTCCCCTTCTGGGTCACTCCCACAGCAAGGGATAAATCGAAGGCTGTGCCACTGTTCAATGAGGTGGTCGTGGAGGCAAATTGGTCTGATACGGTGCGCTGAGATTGGGCCAGCTGGCTTACTGAAATATCATAGGCTCCAGCGGTGGCATTGCCAGCAACTGATGAAAAACTAATCTTTGTGCTGTCAGACGAGGTGCCATTGCTTGTTGCCAGTTCATCGGCATCATTGATTGCTTCAAAGGCCGTTTTAAGAAGGTTCACTTGAAATGCTACTTCAGCATAACCAGAAATAGAGGCTTCACTGTCGGCGATATCACTATTTATCGCGTCTTGCTTTGGCAACTTTTCAGCATCGGTTAGGTCCTGGGCAAGCTTGGCTGTATCCAGTCCGGAACCAACCTCTAAGGTTGTCAGAACCGTGCTGGCTATACTGCTACCGGTTGAATTGGTGCTGCTAACGTCAGACATCTAAATTCTCTATCTTATGTAGTCAAATAAACTTAACTGGGAAATCTTGGCAAAGCTGGCCTGAGCCGCTTCCATAGAAAGCATCTCGGCAGAGAGTTCTGTTACGGCTTTGGCGTAGTCCAAGTCTTCGGCATTAGACAGCAGCGCCTGGTACCTGAGCTTGTTGTCGGCCAGAATATCCTGCTGGTTCTGTGCCGTGTTCATGCGCGTACCCACATCGGCAATGGCCGTGGCCATGCCTTCAGTTAGGCCGCTAATTTCGTCAAGGCTTCGGCTTAGACTCTGGTCATCATTGCTGGCCAGAGCGTCGGCAAAATCGTCCATCACATTAAAAAAGCTGACGCGTTCTGAACCCGCGCCTGGGCTGCTGCGCACTATGGAGGTAAAGATTTCATCGCCGGGGCGATTCATAAACATGCTGCGCTGCTCAGAGATTGCCACCTGCACGCGGTTGTCATCTCCACGGTAATTCACTGTGCCATCGGCGCTCTCAACAAAGGGGGGAGTCTGGGCCATGGAGCCTGAGAACACATAGTTGCCTGTGGCATCCTGGGAGTTAGCCAGTGCCAGTAATTCATCACGCAAACTGGATACTTCGTGGGCCAGTATTTTGCGATCGCCCTGGGTCAATGTGCCATTACTGCCCTGCACTGCCAGCTCGCGAGCGCGCTGCATAATATTTTCCGCACTCATCACCGCCGACTCTTCGACCTCCATTCTGGTCATCACTGAATCCAACGTCGTCTCGTAGACTTCCTGACGTTTGTAGGCAGAGTTTAGGCGCTGAATCATACCGGCTTTTTCCGCGTCATCGCTGGGCTGCACAATTTGTTTACCGGATGCCAGTTTGGCCTGCATCTCGGCAACCTTAGTGCGCTGATTACTCATCTGGTCAATGGAGCGATCAAATATTTGTGTCGTAGATATTTTCATCTCTGTTGTCCTTATCGAATGCCCAATATGGAATCAAAAAGTTTTGATGACATTTGAATAATCTGTGCCGATGCCTGGAACGCCTGCTGGAAGCGAATTAGATCGGCGGCTTCCTCATCCAGGTTGACCCCGGAGACCTGATCCTTCGCCTCAACAGCCTGGTCATACACAACCTGCAGTGCATCCTGAGAAACCTTGCTCAGAGTGGCCTTGCTACCCACCGCGCTGACAATATCTATATAGCCATCACTGATGGACTGGCCATTGGCCAGAGTCGCTTTGGTTTCCAGCCCGGCAAGCAACAGCATATTGCCATTGTCGCCAACACCGCCGGCATTGCCGTCAATCACAAAGCGGTCACCCGCCTGGGGGGGGCTATCAAAGGACAGGGTAAGACCGTTATAGCGAATGCTCTCGTTGGCGTTGTAGTCGCGGGTGGCCACCACCGTATTGGTTGTAGTATCTGTAATGCTGTACTGGTTGGGCGAATTAAAGGTTACTGAAAACGGAGGCTCGGTTTCTGTCTCCTCAGTTACAGCAGGCTCGGTAAAGCCTGCGGCGATCTGCGCACTGCCGTTGCCGGTTACAAAGACAGCGAGGTCTTCGCTGGCGGCATCGTTTATATAGAGGCCGGTGCGCAGACCCAGCACAGCTAGGTCAGCAGGTATGCCAGCGGCACCAAAGGTAAACTCCACCCTGTCTGTGCTAGTCATTTCAATCACACCGCTATACACCTGATTGGCACGTCCCAACACATTGGTATTGGATGTGGCATCAGGATTGCCCAGAGTAATGTTGTTTCCTTCAAACCCTGTGGCATTGGTCACCACAAGACCACCGTCGCGATCTACATAAGCCTGCACATTGGTCGCAGCTGTCTGCGCATTAATGGCTGCAGCAAGGGCATCAATATTGGCAGGCAGAGCGCCGCCACCAATCACTGTGCCATTAATACTGAGCTGCTCCAGCAGATTAATTTGATCCTTGGGCGCTGTAATGACCGTTTTGGCGGTCGCAGTTACGCCGGTATTAGCTGTCTCTGTGTTGATCCAGGCAGCCATAGCCGCAGCCGAACTTGTGGCTCCGGCAGCGAGAGTCATGGCTCCCATAGACTGGCCATTTAATACCAGGGCATCGGCGGCAATAATATTGGTGTCAGCGCCTGTGGTGTTGGTCTGTAATCCCACAGCGGCGGAGGTCAGCTGGGCATCAATGGCGACCGTTTGCTGAACGGCTTTGCCGTTGGCATCTGTGGTCCAGGTCTGGGCTGTGCTGCTACTGGCCAGATGACCATAGGTCAGATCTAAGTCGCCAAAGCTCTTGGCGGTATTTAAGTAGGCAGCACTGTAACTGCTGCGGGCATTAAACCCCGGGTCGGTAGACAACAGTGCTGTCTGTTCATCTGCTGTCAGGGTTTGTCCCGCCACATGTACCGCTTCTTTGGTCAGCACCTGGAACTGCAGGTCGCTGCCTGCAGGCACTTCCATCATCAAAGATAGATTGTCTGTGCCCTTGGGAATAACAAAAGCAGGTTTAAAATTATTTGCCGTCACCGCAGTGGATGCCTCGGCACTGGGATTATTGCCCAGGGTCAGCAGCGACGTACCAAAGGCAAAGTCAGCCTCTGGCGTGGTGTCCGAGTAATCAATGCTGGCCTTGGACAAGCCAATATTGGCTTCGCTGGATACAGCGCGCAAGCGCTCAGCGGCGGCAATGGCCAGCGGGTCTGTGACCAAGAACCGAAACCCAGCTGCTGGACGTGAAGAGGGCTCAACATAAATTGTATCCCCGTCCATCGCCTTACCAGTCGTCGAAATTTCTAAACCAGCATAGGTAAATTTATTGGCGCCCGCGGGAGAAAATACCGCCTGGTTAGTAGCCTGGTCTTCGATACGCCAGACTTTGTCGGCAGAGGACCAGGTCATTTTGAACGGCGCCATTTTTACGGCGTCAGAATCTGCGATCGCCAGGCTGGCTTTAATCGTGCTAGTAACTGTGGGTGAGGTCACTTCAAAAATAGGATCTATCTTAAACAGATCTTTACCGCGCTCGCCGCGGGCATCCAGACCTGAGGTATGAATCGCGTTCATTTCCTTGGCCACGGTTTGGGCCAAATTATCAAAGCTATCCATGGCCGGAGCCAACACCTGATTGCGCAGTTGAATCAAACCGCCCAACATGCCGCCCGTGGCCGAGCTGACAGGTCGGCTGTCGCCATTGGGCTCAGAAATAAGATCTACGCGACCCGGCTGGTTAGCATAGAATCTGCTGCCGAAATCGGTCGCCACAGCGCCGGATACGGCCAGAGAACCCACATTGCTGCCCAGTCTCACATCCACGGCGCCGGAAGCAGTTTCACGCACATTGATTTTGGTAATCTGAGACAGGTCGCGCAGCAGTGAATCACGCTGGTCTAATAGGCGCGCTGGTTGCATATCTGCCGACAGGGTTCGATTGAGCTGAACATTCACTGCGGCTAATTGCTCGGACAGGTTATTTAACTTGGCCACCTGAAGCTCAATTTTATCCTGTGTCTCCTGGGCTATATCGCCTAGCTGTCCTGAGAGCTCTCTAAATCGGGCCGCCAATGCATCGCCGTCGCGTAGAAAGAGATTGCGCAGGGGTATGGACGCAGGGTCGGTGCTAAGTCTATTGGCCGAGGCAAAAAACTGATCCATGGCACCAGACAGACCTGAAGTCTCTGCACCCAT
>JBMZST010000100.1:0-6045 GCA_049623265.1 Porticoccaceae bacterium | reverse complement strand
GCCATAATGGTATTGGCCTGAAAACCAATATTCCACATACCGAAAAACATGGTGGGGAAGGTCGCCAGCCACACAGTGATCATCACGCGCTTAAGGTCGATACCATCGCGCACATGAGAGCTGTTTTTGGTGACATCTGAGGGCTTAAAAAGCCCGGTGTCTACGGCTTCAAACAGCGCGTACCACTTCTCCCACTTGCCGCCCTTGTGAAAGTTTGGTTCCAATTTATCTAGAAAATTACGCAGCATAGCCTTAACCCTCCTTCTCGATTCTAGTTAGGTTATCGCGCAAAATGCCGCCGTACTCATGTTTACCCACACAGACATAGGTGTAGAGACCAACATCCTCTTCATCCAGTTCAAGGCAGCCCAGCTTTTGTGCCATCTCTGTGTCACCCACAATCAGCGAGCGCAGTAACTGAACCGGCAGAATATCCAGAGCTGTAACATCTTCGTAGCCACCCACAGGAACCATAGCGCGCTCGCTACCATTGGTGCTGGAAGTCATATTGAACAGCTTTTTGGTCAGTGAAGAGGCAAAGATAGGCAATGTCGAATGCTTGTTTACACCGGCACGCAGATAGTGCAGAAATTCGCGCTCACGGCCTTCGCGGATAACCGAGACCTGGTTGTGATAGCGCCCGAGAAAGGCAAATTCACCCGCCGCCTTGCGACCGGAGAGCACAGAGCCAGAGATCACTCGATTTTCGTCATTGGCCAACTCGCCAATCACTAGCTGATTGAGGTTGGCGCCCTGCTGGGTTGTCAGCAGGCGGGGCTTTGACACCTGAGGTCCTGCCAGCGCTACCACGCGAGAGTTATCTAGCTTACCCGTGGTAAACAGCGCGCCAAAAGCAATCACATCCTGGTAGCCAATGGTCCAGACGGTCTTATCGGCATTTACTGGGTCCAGGTGATGGATATGGGTTCCCGCCAGACCGGCTGGGTGGGGCCCGCTAAAACGAGTAACCCGAACACCGTCCACTTCATCACCAGGTACACTTGAGTCTGGGGCAATACAGAGATTGACTGGACCCTCAGTGAGCCTTGTTAGCAGGGTCAAGCCATTAATAAAGTCTTGGCTCCGCGGGGTAATGATGACCTCGGGATCGGCCGCCAGCGGATTGGTATCCATTGCAGTGACAAAAATCGATGCGGGGGCGGTGTCAATGGCTGGCACCTTTGAATAGGGTCTGGTGCGCAGAGCAACCCACTGTCCTGCGTTGACCAGATTATCCACAACCTCGGCACGGTCCAATTTAGTCAGTTCAGCAGCAGCGTAGGATTTAAAACTCTCGGCACTGTCGCCATCGACATCTATAACCAGCGACTGAAATACTCTTCGATCACCGCGGTTAACCGCCACGACCTTACCTGAAGCAGGCGCGGTAAATACAACACCCGGATTTTTCTTATCGGAAAACAGTACCTGACCCCGGGTGACGCTATCACCTTCGCGCACTGCCATGGTGGGCTTCATACCTGGATAATCGGAACCGATTACCGCCACCTGGCTTATCACGGGACCATCTTGGATAACCTGCTCCGGCGCGCCGGCAATCGGCAGGTCTAATCCTCGACGAACTTTGATCATAAGGAAATACCACTAGTCTAATTTAAATTCTGGCTGCAACACCAAACTCGTGCGGCCAGTCAAAAAGCCGCCTCTCGAACTGCAATTAAAGCTCGAGAACTGTGCAAATTACGCTGTAGTCTCGGTCAATTTTTGACTGCTTAGGATTGGAAAAAATTGGCCGAATAAGATTGCGCGGGATTATAAAGGTCTGGGCGCCGCTATGCCAGCGCTGAAGCACTTTTAGAACAAATCTGAAGGGTTTTTTTAAGCTAAATTACAAATGATTCTGCAAAGCTGCCGGCAGGTGACAGACTACCAGCGGTTACGACACTCCCTAAGAGCCAGAAATACCTCTCTGCTACTAGCCTCTGGAGGCAACTGTGGAAGATGCTGAATAACCTCCGGACTCTGGGTGCGGAAAAAGGTATTAATCTGCCGCTCCTGTCCCAAATTGGTAATCAGAGCCTGATTAGGGTCCTGGGACTCCACCTGCTGTAAAAGCTCTGCCGCTGCGCGATTATTGGGCTCACGGTCCAGAGTAAAACGCAAATTATTCACAATATAATCATGGCCCGGGTACAAAAGGGTTTCATCTGGCAGCTTATCTACCTGATCAAATACCGTATTTGCCAGCACATCAGGGTCACCCCCGGCATGGCAGTGCCCCACCCCAGCATTAAAAATAGTGTCGCCACTAAACAGCGCCGGCACTGCAGTTCTAGACAGCAGACAGATATGACTCATGGTATGGCCCGGAGTATCCAGCACTTCTAATTCTACCGTGCTGCCAATTCGCACCACTGAGCCCGCCTGCAAGCCCTTATTCATACCTGCGATCTTGTCATGGGCATTGGCATGGGCCAACACTACAGCGCCCGTAGCGGCAACCATTGCCTGGTTGCCGTCAATATGATCGAAATGCTCATGGGTATTCAGAATCTGAGTAATCTTCCAACCCAATGCCTCGGCTCGCTGCAAAACCAGCTGGTGATCATAGGGGTCAATAGCCAGCGCCTCAAGGGTCTCTGGGCAGGCCACCAGATAGTGAAAATTGCGCAGTGGGTTATCTGTCCAGATTTGCTCTACCAACATGGCCCTGATTCCTATTGGTTATCTAGGGGATAGCTGGGCCAAACCACACCGGCGAATTTCTCAAGACAGCGCACCACCTGGCAGCTGTAGCCAAATTCATTGTCGTACCAGCAGTAGAGCACACAGCTATTACCGTCCACAATGGTAGCCTGAGAATCAAGCACACAGGCCTGACGGGAGCCGACAAAGTCTGTAGACACAGCTTCGGTGGACACCGTATAACCAATCTGCTGCTGTAAACTGGAGTGGAGGGCCTTTTGCCGCAAGAACTCATTAAGCTCCTCGACGCTGGTCTCTCTACCCAACTGCAAATTGAGAATCGCCATGGACACATTGGGCGTTGGCACCCTTATGGCGTTACCAGTCAACTTACCTTTTAGCTCGGGAATTGCTTTTGCTACCGCCTTGGCTGCACCTGTGGAGGTAAGAACCATATTGAGTGCCGCACTGCGGCCGCGGCGATCACCTTTGTGATGATTATCAATCAAATTTTGGTCATTGGTGTAGGCGTGCACCGTCTCCACATGGCCATTGTTGATTCCGAACTCATCCAACAGGCATTTCAATACAGGCACAATGGCATTAGTGGTACAGGAGGCCGCCGAGATAATACTGCGCTCAGGGGTGATTTCATGGTGGTTAATACCATAGACAATATTAGGAATATCATCTCCTGCCGGCGCCGTTAGCAGCACCTTAGAGGCACCGGGCCGCAGATGGCCGCCAAGGCCGGCATTGTCTTTCCAAACTCCGGTATTGTCGACAATCAGGGCATTGTTAATACCATACTCTGTGTAGTCGATTTCCTCTGGACTATTGGCATACATCACTTTAATCGGGTTGCCATTGACCACCAGAGTATTGCTTTCGTTGATGACCCTGATAGTGCCCTTAAACGAGCCGTGCACAGAATCGCGACGCAATAGTGCAGCGCGCTTTTCCAGATCATTGTCCAGTTTGCTCTTGCGAATCACGATTGCACGCAGGCGCAACACATCACCGCCACCCGCCTTGTCGATCAAAATTCTCGCCACCAAGCGACCTATGCGACCAAAGCCATAGAGCACAATATCCTGGGGTTCTGGTAAGGGTTTAATATCTGAGCCTACAATCTCGGCGAGCTCATCGCGAACAAACTCATCCAGAGAGCGACCATTACCACCCTTCTGATATTTGACCACCATCTTTCCCAGGTCTAGGTGCGCTGGACCTAGCTGCAGTTTCGCTAAGGCTTCGAGCATAGGCGCGGTATCAAACTCGCTGAGCTCATTCATCTCCACTTGCCGGACAAATCTATGGGCTTTCATCAAGTCGGTGACAGACTTGTTCACCATATTGTTGCCGTACATATAGGTGCTGACATTGCGCTCTCGGTAGAGCTTGCCAATCACTGGGATCATACCTTCTGCCAGTGCCTCTCGCTGCTTCCAATCCTTAAAGAAATCATCTGGTAATGGTCTTTTTTGCTCGGTCATGCTTTGCTTCCTTTTGCACGTTTTAGAGGCTATTCATTATCCGGCAGCTTTGGCGGCCAGACAATCATCATTTAATTAGTCACTATGATAGACGATATATCTATAATCAATACCCCGACAGAAGTAGAATAGCGCCCTCAAACTCTTGCTCGCTTGGCGAGTTGCGACACCCACTGACAGATAAGCTACTATTTATGAATATCATCCAGCAACGCCCTACTTCAAAGCCCGGCGACAAACAGCAATGGGGTGAGTTGCGTGCTGCCGGTCGGGCGCTGGCAGTTGCTGAGGCAGCTCTTGGATTCAATGGTTTGACCCTGCTAGTCACAGAGAATGCCAGGCAGGCCGCGGAACAGACCCGCGCCCTGCAGTTTTTTACCGCCGAGCAACAGTTGCCAATTTTCAGCTTTCCCGATTGGGAGACGCTACCCTATGATATTTTCTCACCGCACCAGGATATTATCTCGGCACGCCTGCAGACCCTGGCCAGCCTGCCAACGGCGCAGCGCGGTATTATTGTAGTTCCACTGTCCACGTTGATGCACCGTATTGCGCCCACAGATTTTGTAGCCTCGCGCACATTTAGCTACAACCTGGGAGAAGATTTGGATCGCGCTCGGCTCCAGGACCAGCTCAGTCGAGCCGGCTACAAACGCGTAGAGACAGTGTTTGAGCACGGCGAATTCGCCTTTCGAGGCTCTATTATCGATATCTTCCCCATGGGAGAGAAAACACCATTCCGCATAGACCTATTAGATAATGAGATTGAGTCGCTGCGACTGTTTGATCCCGAGAGCCAGCGTACCAAAGAGACTGTGGATCAACTGATGCTGCTGCCCGCCCGAGAGTTTCCTCTGGATGCCGAGGCCATCAATCAGTTTCTCAATAACTGGCATGATCATTTTGATCACGACCCCAGCAACTGCTCTATTTACAATGATATTAAGGATGGCATAGCGCCCCAGGGCATAGAGTACTATCTGCCGTTGTTTTTCCCCAAGACCTCCACCTTATTCGATTACCTGCCAGCGAACACCCAGCTGTTTACTCAGGCAGGTATTGAAGAGGATGCAGACTATTTCTGGCAAGATGTTAACAGTCGCTATGAGGAATATGGCGTAGACCCAGACCGACCTATTCTGCCGCCGAAGGAAATCTTTGTGCCTGTCGAAGGTCTGTTCCAGTCACTCAAACAGTTGCCGCGAACCATCATCAGTCATGAGCTACTGCAAGAGCGCGCAGGTCATAGCAATCTGGCGCTGCACGCAGTGCCCGATGTGGCGGTCAACGCCAAGTTAATCAATCCCCTGGCCAATCTGAAGGCCTTTATAGCGGAATGTCCAGCCGATACCAGAATGCTATTCTGCGCCGAGTCCCCCGGTCGCCGGGAGGTTCTCTCGGATCTGCTAAAAACCATTGATCTGGTCCCTGTGTCCGTCGATCATTGGCACCAGTTTGTGGATGCCAAGGACCGTTTTGCTATCACCACCTATGCCATAGATCAGGGGGTCTACTGTCCGGAACAAAAACTCTGTCTGATCACCGAAGGTGAGCTGTTTGGTCAACAGGTGATGCAGCGGCGGCGGCGCTCAAAAGCCTCAGAGTCACCGGACTATGTGTTTAAAAATCTGGCAGAGCTCAAAGTGGGTTCGCCGGTCGTGCATATTGAGCACGGTGTGGGACGCTATCAGGGCTTGGTGACTCTGGAAGTCGATCGCGCAGTCCAAGAATTTTTAATGCTTACCTATGCAGACGATGCCAAGCTCTATGTGCCAGTCTCCTCTCTCCATCTAATCAGCCGCTTTGGTGGCGGCGAGCAGGTCACTGCGCCGCTAAACCGCCTGGGCACCGACAAATGGGATAAGGCCAAAGAAAAAGCCGCCAAGCAGGTGCGCGATACCGC
>JBMZST010000099.1:0-6110 GCA_049623265.1 Porticoccaceae bacterium | reverse complement strand
GGAATCTGGTTCCAGCCAGAGACCGGCAGCCATTCCAGATGAATACCAAAGATCAGTACCAGTAGGGGGCCCAGCAAAAACGAC
Source organism: Porticoccaceae bacterium (assembly GCA_049623265.1). Classification (GTDB taxonomy): domain Bacteria; phylum Pseudomonadota; class Gammaproteobacteria; order Pseudomonadales; family Porticoccaceae; genus HTCC2207. The sequence goes on along the minus strand of JBMZST010000099.1, from coordinate 6,026 downwards.
GGCATACAGATGCCGATCATGGCCGCGGTCATGGGCACATAGTCCTGCGCCGTATTGGGCCGCATAGAGGCGGTCACCCCGGCGATAACGCCGATAAAAATGGCCACAATCATGGCGTACAGACCCAGCTCCGCTGTGGTGCCCAGGCCGGATAAGATCAGCTCGTTAACCGAGCGGCCCGGGTATTTAAATGAGGGTCCCATATCGCCCTGCAGTACATCACCCAGATAGCTGACGTACTGTTGCCACAGCGGCTGGTCGAGGTTGTACTGGGCTTCCAGAGCTTCCAGCACTTCCTCTGGCACCGCTTTATCCGCGGAGAAGGGCCCGCCGGGAGCGCTGTGCACCAGCAAGAAGGTCATGGTGATGACCACCAGAAGAACGGGAACGGCCTGCAGCAGACGGCCTAACGCAAATCGCAGCATTAGTCGTTCTCTCCCTCAAGATAGAGCTCTCGGTAGGACTGCTGATCCATAATATTGGAAGCCAGGTTTTTAACCGAGGGATGTACCAGATGTTTAACGGTATAGGTGTAGATCGGCAACACTGGCAGATCATCCATCAGCATCTGTTCGGCCTGGGTAAAGATAGCCATACGCTCTGCGTCGGTCTTGGCACGGGGTGCCACATCCAGCACCAGACGGTCGTATTCCTCGTTACACCAGCCAGTGCGGTTGTTACCGCCGTTACAGATAAACATATCGAGGAAATTATTGGGATCAACATAGTCGCCAATCCAGCCAGCGCGCGAAATCTGGTAGTCGCCATTGCTCTCGCTGTCCAGGTAAACCTTCCATTCCTGATTCAGCAGTTTAACCTCAATATTCAGGTGCTCTCGCCACATCTGCTGAATCGCCACGGCGACTTTGCGATGACCTTCATTGGTGTTGTACAGAATCTCAGTAACAGGGAAACCTTCACCATTGGGATAGCCGGCTTCGGCTAACAGCTGGCGCGCTGTCTCTGGATCAAAACTCAGGCTGATAGGCGGGTAGTAGCCTTTGGTGTTGGGTGGGGTCATGGCATAGGCAGGAATCTGTCCGGCCTTGATAACATTCTTGGTGATTTTGTCCCGATCAATGGTCATACCCAGCGCACGGCGCACGCGCTTGTCCTGCAAATGAGGCTCGCGCACATTAATTCTATAGTAATAGGTGCCCAGATAGGGGTTTACCTTCAGAGAGGGATCATTGGCGTCGCGATAGGTAGCGATCTTGTCGATGGGCACATCATTGGTGTAGTGCAGCTGCCCAGCGCGGAACATGCGCTCTTCGGTGGTCGTATTCTCGGTCGGGTAGAAGACAATTTTATTTAGGCGCACATTGTCATTGTCCCAGTAGAAGGTATTGCGCTCCACTTCGATAGCGCGGTTGATCTCCCAGCTGGTCAGGGTAAAGGCACCGTTGCCCACCATATTGCCGGCGTAGGTCCAGCGTGTACCACGCTCGTCAGGGGCACCGAATTTTTCCAGTGTCGCCTGATGAACGGGAAACATGCTGTAGTGATCCAGTAGCTGCAAGAAATAGGGCGTGGGGTTATCCAGAGTGACCTGCAGCGTATAGTCGTCCAGGGCCTTGACGCCCACCTCGGCAAAATCAGAGATATCGCCCTCGTAGTATTCCCGTGCATTGACAATGGGGAAATACATATAGGCATAGAGATTACCCAGGGCCGGCTGCAGTGCACGCCACCAGGACCAGACAAAGTCATGGGCATTGTGCACATCGCCATTGGACCAGCGAGCATCTTTGCGAATATTAAAGGTATACACAGTGCCGTCTTCACTCACTGTCCAAGACTCGGCAACACCGGGGGTTGGCTCAAGGGTGACGCTGTCTTTGTGCACCAGGCCTTCCATCAGCGCCTTGATAATATGGTGCTCAGGCACACCAGTGGCGATATGGGGGTCCAGGCTCTGAGGTTCGGTACCATTGCCCCAGTGCAGTGTGCCAGTCCGGTTGCCCGAGTCAACATTGCTTTCGGAGCTGCCACAGGCCACTAGAACCAGGCTCATGGCCAGGGTTAATAATAGGCGCAAAGGTGCGGTGGGGCTCAGTTTGCTCACAATCATAGCGTGCTGTTTCATAAGGTTGTGTTCCTTAATTATTATTTGGTCAGTCAGGGGTCTGACTTGCTGCGGTGGAGTGTAAACAAGCTGGGCTAGGAAGTGAAGGATAACCCCATTTTATGCCCCCTCCGTCCACTAATTTAACCCGGATTGCCCAGGGCTGTTGCACTTGTGGGCTAAACCCCGGATAATCCCGCGCTTCGATTTAATGGTGGCCCCCTTTGGTCCCCTCGCAACAGCCAGCCGCGAACCCCGCCAGGCCCGGAAGGGAGCAACGGTAGTGGTGACGCTGTGTGCCGAGGTGTGGCTACTGGGGGTCATCGCCATTAGCCCTTCCAGCGCCCCCGTTATCTCCCTATAATGACCGCTTTAAACCAAAGCAGACTGTGCTATGAGTTATCAGGTCCTCGCCCGTAAATGGCGTCCACGCTCTTTTGCCGAAATGGCGGGGCAGGAACATGTGCTGCAGGCACTGATCAATGCGCTGGACAACGACCGTCTGCACCATGCCTACCTGTTTACCGGCACCCGTGGTGTGGGCAAAACGACCATTGGCCGCATTCTCTCCAAATGCCTAAACTGCGAACAGGGCGTTAGCTCGGTACCCTGTGGTGAGTGCACCAGCTGCACAGAAATAGCCGAAGGCCGGTTTATTGATCTAATAGAAGTAGATGCTGCCTCGCGCACTGGGGTCGATGATATGCGCGACCTGCTCGACAATGTGCAGTATGCGCCATCCAGAGGTCGCTATAAGATCTATCTGATCGACGAAGTGCATATGCTATCCAAGTCGAGCTTCGCCGCGCTGCTAAAAACCCTGGAAGAGCCGCCGGCCCACGTTAAGTTTCTGTTTGCCACCACAGACCCGCAAAAGCTACCGATTACGGTGCTGTCACGCTGCCTGCAATTTAATCTAAAAAACCTTAGCCCCGAGCGCATTACCCAGCATCTGCAATTTGTTCTGGGCGAAGAAGCTGTCCCTTTCGAGGAAGCCGCGCTCTGGTCCCTGGCACGGGCTGCCGACGGCAGCATGCGCGATGCGCTCAGCCTGACCGATCAGGCCATTGGTCATGGTGGCGGCCAGATTAATGAAGCCGATGTCAGCGCCATGCTGGGTACCATCGAGCGCAGCTATGTGGTGGATATCTGTACCGCACTGACCGGAGGCTCGGGCACAGATGTGCTGGCTGCTATTTCAAGGATGGCGGAACAGGCGCCAGACTATGATCAGGCACTTTCCGATGTACTCTCCATCTGGCATCAGGTGGCTATTTTGCAGACCGTGCCCGAGGCGTTGGATAAAGGTGTGGCCAATTATTCCGAGCTGCTCAATCTGGCGGCACTAGCCAGCAAAGAGGATGTGCAGCTGTTCTATCAAATCTGCCTGCTGGGTCGCAAAGATCTGCACCTAGCGCCAGATTTGAAATCTGGCTTTGAAATGGTGATGTTGCGAGCCCTGGCTTTCCGTCCAGATGCCAATCCACCGGTTCGCGAAGTGCCCCCAGTATCGGCTCCCCAGGAGGCGGAGTCCCCAGCAAAAAAGCCTGAAGCCGCAGCCCCAGAGGCGCCGCCTCCGGCCGCTGCGCCCATAGCCACAGTCTCAGAGCCGGAACCAGAGCCAGAATTGGCACCAGAACCCGAGCCTGAGCCCGAGTCAATCGCCGAGCCCATAGAGCCGGTAATAACTGAGCCCGCAGTTCAGAGGATAGCCCTTCAGGACTTCACACCAGATAAATGGATCGAAATCCGCAAGCAGCTCAGCATAGGGGCATCCCTGGGCGAGATAGCCAGTCACTGCCTATACCAGGAGCGTTCAGGCAGTCAGCTGCAGTTTTTGATCGATAGCAACCAGACCAGCCTCTACGACAGTGCCCACCAGCAGACATTGGCCGAGGCTCTGTCGGAGTATTTCGGTGAGGCAGTTAGCGTAGAGATTACCTTTGGTGTGCCTGAGCAGGAAACACCGCGGGCGGCCGATAATCGCGAGAAGGCTGAACGCCTGGCGGCAGCCGTAGAAACACTGAATTCCGATCCATCGGTGATTAAATTTAAACAGTTATTTGACGGGCATCTCAATGAGCAGTCCGTGCGACCCATAGATTAACCACAACCTTATCGGGGGCAGACAGAGGCAGTAATGGATATAAACAACCTAATGAAACAGGCTCAGCAGATGCAAGAGAAGATGGCAGCAATGCAAGAAAAAGCAGCCAGTGCTGAGGTCACCGGGGAATCTGGTGCCGGTATGGTTAAGGTGGTTATGACTGGCCGCCACGATGTGCGTAAAGTGACCCTGGACCCCTCGTTAATGAGTGAAGATAAAGAATTTCTTGAAGACCTGCTTGCCGCCGCGGTCAATGACGCGGTGCGAAAGGTAGAAGCTCAGAGCAAAGATGCCCTGAGCGCCATGACCGGGGGTATGGACCTGCCCCCGGGCTTTAAAATGCCGTTTTAGCGAGGCCACAGCTTGTACGGAAATCTGATAGATCAACTGATCGACGCGCTGCGCATACTGCCGGGCGTAGGGGCTAAATCGGCCCAGCGCATGGCGCTGCAGTTGCTGGAGCGGGATAAGCTGGGCGCCACCCGGCTGGCCGAGTCCATTCTTGAGGCTGTGGAAGCCGTGGGTCGGTGCGCTAGCTGTCGCACCCTGACCGAGCACGAGCTCTGTACCATCTGCAGCAACGGCCGCCGCAGCAGCACGGAAATCTGTGTGGTTGAAAATCCCGCCGACCTCTATGCGATTGAACAGGCGGGGAGTTTTCAGGGTAAATATTTTGTGCTGCTGGGCCATCTTTCGCCTATCGACGGTATAGGCCCGGAGCAGCTGGGTATAGATCAGTTACTGCAGCGCCTGCAGCAGGACCAGGTCAGCGAGCTGATTCTGGCCACCAATCTCACCGTCGAGGGCGAGGCCACGGCGCACTTTATTGCCGACAAAGCCAAGGCTCTGGGCGTCAATGTATCCCGTATCGCCTACGGCGTGCCCATGGGAGGTGAGCTGGAATATGTGGACGGCGGTACCCTCAATATGGCACTGCAAAGCAGAAAGGCCCTGTAAATGATTGAATGGATTGACAGCAATAGCGGCCTGCAGCAGATGTGCCAGCAGCTCGAGCAGGTGCATAAGCTGGCAGTGGATACTGAGTTTATTCGTACCGACACCTTTTACCCCAAGATAGCCCTGATACAGATTTCTGATGGCCAGCAGTGCTGGCTGATCGATGTGCTGGCCATTGACAATTTTGGCCCCCTAAAGGCACTGCTTGAAAGCCCAGGTCACCAGCTGATTTTCCATGCCTGCGCCGAAGATTTGGAGGTATTGGACTATGCGCTGGATATCCAGCCCAGCCAGATTTTTGATACCCAGATAGCCGCGGGTATTGTCAATATTGGTTACTGCATGGGCTATGCGCGGCTAGTGGATGCCATGTTTGATGTCACCCTGGATAAGCAGGAAACCCGTTCCGACTGGCTGGCTCGCCCGCTGACTCAGCGCCAGCTGGACTACGCCGCGGTAGATGTAAAGTACCTGCACGAAATGGAACAGAGACTGTCCAAGGCTCTTGTCGACCAGCAGCGGGAGCCCTGGTTTGCCGAGGAAACCCAGGCTCTGTTTGCGCTGGTGGAAGGGCGCAAAGACCATAGAGACTACTATCTGCGGGTCAAAGGGGCCTGGCGTCTGGGGGTGAAATCCCTTACGGCCCTGAATCGCCTCTGTGACTGGCGCGAAAGCGCGGCGCGATCCAGCAATCGCCCCAGGGCCCATATTATTAAGGACTCTGTACTCATTGAACTGGCCCGGCGGTTGCCCAGCGGTCAGGATCAGTTGCAGGGTATCGAGGACTGGTATCCACGCTCTGTCAAACGTCATGGCCAGATGGTACTGAAACAGATTGCCGATTCGGCCAATGACAGCCCGGTGCCTGCCATGCCCCAGCCACTGCCCAAATCTATT
>JBMZST010000098.1:0-6112 GCA_049623265.1 Porticoccaceae bacterium | reverse complement strand
GCCAGGTAGATTGGATGAACCAGTGGCTGGTGCAAAACGACTTTACTAATCTCACTTTTTTCGGCCAGGACTGGGGCGGACTGATTGGCCTGCGCATGGTCGCCGATAATGGGGATCGCTTTGCTCGTGTCGCCATTGGCAATACCGGCTTGCCGTACAACCCCAATGCACCCCAAGCTGTTATCGATAGAGTTAAGGCTTTTCGCGCAAGCCCTATAAAACTGAATCTGTTTTCAATGATGAAGCAGGTCAAGAAAATGAATGGCGTCGGTAAGGAGTCTAGTGTGGATCTGTTTGCCTACTGGCAAAAATACACCTGGGAAAATCCGGATTTACCTGCAGGCATTATTGCCTCGTCTATGATGGAAAAGCGCAATCCGTTGTCGGTAATACTTGAGCTTTTTACCGGTTATATAGGCATGCGAGATCTATCCCCTTTCCGCACCCAGTTAACCAAAGCCATGGAGGCCCCATTTCCATCCCCCGCCTACAAAATGGGCCCCAGAGCCATGCCCAGTCAGGTTCCCACGCTTCCGGATCAATCTCTGGAGGCCCAGAAAAAAGCCTGGGAATTTTTTGCCAAGTTTAAAAAGCCATTTCTCTGCGTGGGTGCCGGCAATGACCCGGTGACCAATGGCTTTGAGAAACAGTGGCTTGACACAGTCCCTGGCACCAGTGGCCAGCCCCATACCAATATTGGCGGAGGGCATTTTTTCCAGTGGCAAAAGGCCGAAAAGCTGTCTGGGATATTGGCTGAATTTATCAGAGCTAACTCATAATAAGCGCAAGCTATGGCTGATTCACAATAGCGCGAAAGAACTCTATGGATTCAAACTCGCTGGAAGCGTTGTCGTCCGCGGGCGTTCCAAAGTCACTGTTGGCTGATAGTTTAACGATCACCATATTTGCCTCTGGGGCTACATAGATAAATTGGTTGTACACCCCTATGGCCATAAACTCTCCGCTATTGCCCTCGGGGATCCACCACTGATAGCCATAACCCAGGGGCCAATCTGAGGCCGGGTTATCCCCGGGCAGCAGATGGGGCGCATCTGCGACAACCGAGGCTGCGACCCAGTCTGCCGGCACTATCTGGCGGCCATTAAAGCGCCCTCCCAATCGATACATCTCACCAAACTTAGCGTAGTCACGGGCACTGATATTTAGCCCGGCAAAGGCCATTTCCATAGCCTCTGAATCTGTTAGCCAGTAACCCCGAGTTTCTGCGCCCATGGGCTGCCAGAGATTTTCGAGCATATAATCCGTCACGGTGCGGCCAGTGGCTTTGGTTATCAGCAGGCCCAGCACCTGAGTATCTGTACTGTTATAGCGATTGAATGTTCCAGGCTCCATCTCTCTGGTCAATGTGGCAGCGAACTGGTTCATGGAGCCACCCAGGGCAAAGATCTGCCCAAAGCGATTGATATCAGATTCGGGATCACCGTAATCCTCATTCCAGGACGCGCCAGAGGACATTTGCAAAATATCCTTAATCGCAACCCCGTCATAGGCTGAGCGGGCAAGCTCTGGCGCATAGTCGGTAATGGCGTCATTAATACTGCGAATATGACCCTGATCCAGGGCAATGCCCACCAGCGCCGAGATAAAACTCTTGGCTACAGACATGGACAGCCAGGTCTGCTCTACCCCGCCTGTGCGCCAGTACTGTTCAAATTGAATAGCGCCATCCTTGATCACTAGCACTGCCGCACTGTCCGTGCGGTCGAGAAACGCCTGGGTCTGCACCTGCTCTCCCCGGAAACTAAACTCGGTTGGCAGCGGCACGGGTTGAGCCACCGGAAAGCTATAGGGCTGATCACTGGCGGACATGGTGGTCACCGGAAACATCTGGTGCATGCGGTTGAAGTTCTCTATCTGCTCCACACCTGTAAACAGGCTGCTCACTACCTGCACCCGCGTCAATCGGTCGCCAAAGACCCACCAGACGGAGGTAGCGACCAGCACTACCACGGCGGCGCTGATACCTATCAGTTTTTTTATCATTACATCCCCCAGCGAGCTTTTAGATACTCAGATCCATTAAATTGTAGTCCTTGAGCGAGGCCAGCAGGCTGTCGTCCCACTGGGGATACTCACCCGCATCGGCATCTGGCCCATAGACATAGGGCTGCTCATCAGCGAAGCGCTGCTGCCTTGCGGCGATTGCCAAGCCTATTACCCTAGAGCGCTCCTTGATAAAGGCCTCATCAAAGGTCGCCGCCTCGGCATGAATACCTGCACCATGCACATTGAGTACCGAGGAGCGGCGATGGAAACCAAAGTTAGCGGACACCCGGGTTTCAAAGCCGGTATTAGCAAATGAGCCGTGCAAGAGCTGCCGATTATTAATCACCACATCACCCGGATTGCAGATAATAGGCACAGCCTCGGGCAAACGCTCGGTGCCAGCCTCAGCGACCAGCGCCACAATATCCAGCCGCCCCTGCTTATGGCTGCCTGGCACCACCCAGACGCCATTGACCGCAGTGCTACCGTAGATCTGGCCCATAAAATTAAAGCCGTGGATATCTTCGTCAAAATCTGGGTTATCCCAGTGGGTGTCGCCGTCCTGATGCCAGGATACGGCGGCCCCAAGACCTGCATCTTTAATAAACAGCCCCTCGTGAAAAGGCGCAAAGTCTGGGCCGTGAACCGCCTCGGCCATTTTTAATAGGCCTGGGTGACCATAGAGACGCAGGCAGGCGAGTGAGAACTGCAGAGACCCTGCCAAATAAAAAGGTGTGACTGGCGGCGCTGTATCCCCAGGCTGGGGTTCAAACAGCTTGACCTGGTGGCGGCCATTGGCAATATCACTGCCACCCAGAGGGTCTGATAATGGCTTGGCCCACTGCAGGGCCATCGCCTTGCTATCAACTCCCAGTGCCGGGCGCCCTTTGGCATCTGTGGCCGCACCCATGGTGGTGGGAAAATTATCTCTTATTAGGTCTAGATCATCTTGCAAATCTTGGAGCTCATCGTTCGACAGCAAGCCCTCAAAAATATAGAAACCATATTTTGAGTAGGCCTCCAGGATCTCGGGATGAATATCTCCCTGGGGATCAAAGCGAAGGGGCCCGCGATTGGGTAGCGCCAGAGCACGCTCTTGACCCTGGAGTAAATACTGCCGAACGGCATCCGCATCTTCGCCATAATAGGCGGCACAAGCCTCTATGGATTTAGAAATATCCTGAACCATTAGCTTTCTCTTTTTCTGTCTTTTATTTTTATCGTTCTACTGTCCTAGTGCCTATGCTAGATACTAAACCTAGGCCCAGCAATCAGTCAGAGTATAGGGACAGTCAGCCACGGTATCAAACCGCCTCAGTGCTAAAGGGTTAGTTCTCAGACCTTAAAAATTAATCGACAAATCAAGGCTTTAATACTGGTGCCAGCCCTAGGACTATGGTTTGATCTATTGGATGATGCATAGACTATAGGCTGCTGTTATGAAATCCGTTAAATCCAAAAAATCGATGAGACCAGTGCTCACCGTTTTACTGCTATCGCTTTTAGGCTGTGCCAACCAAGATCTGTCTAAAGGTCCCGATACCTGGTTGTTTGCCCATACAGCCAGTCAGGCACAAATAATAGATAGCGGCACACTGATGCTACCAGCGACCCAAAATATTATTGCGTTCACCCAGAAGCCTCTCACAGAACAGGCACGTCTGGATCCAACAGAGTTTATAGCCCTGGTAGCCGAGACCGATAAGCAGCACAGTAAAAAGTTCAGGTCAAAGCGCGATCAACCACTCCTGCGCAATGGAATAATCTCTTGGCAAAAAGGCGACCAGGTAAAGGAGGCGCGCCTGGTTATCTCTAAGATCCAGATGTCTGACAATGGCAGCCAGATTATCTACAACGCCAAATTTGTATCAACGGCACCACAGGGCAACGGCCGTCTTGATGCTGTGCATCTCTATCTGGATAGATTGCCGGCGGACAATCGCCTGCCCTTCGACAAAGAAGGCAACTTTTCCGAGGCTCTGTACCGGCAAAATGAAGAGATCATGCAGAGCCACTTCAATCCGTCCTCAAGAACGCCCTAAGACCAAACCATAGACCCTGCGTCGACGTACATTCACAGGGCTTGCCCACAAGATGATATAGTGTATCATTGCCGGCTTCGCAGCTTGCCAGGCTTTTGAAATCCAATATATCCGCTTTAGGACACAGCTATGAGTAATGTACAGGCGATTCTCGATCATGCTGAAAGCAGCTGCAGAGCGCATGGTGCAAAGCTGACCAGTAAACGCAAACAGGTGTTATCTGGGTTAGTTAGCTCTAACCGGGCTATGTCGGCCTACGAGCTGGTGGATTTTTGCAGAGAGCAATATGGTGAGTCACTGCCACCTATGTCCGTTTATCGCATTCTCGATTTCCTAAGGGATGAAAATCTGGTGCATAAACTGGAGTTGGCCAATAAGTATATCGCCTGTGCGCATATCACCTGTACTCATGATCATGGTGTGCCGCAATTTTTAATCTGTGGCAAATGCCAGCGTGTTGAGGAAATCAGGGTGGACAGGTCCACTATCAATACGCTGGAAGCCAGTGTGGAAAAAGCAGGGTTTTTGCTTGCCAGCCCTCAGATTGAAATGCATTGTCTATGCAAAGAGTGCGATAACCAAGCTGCATAGGAGCTGGCTCAACATCATACCCAAGAGCCCCGAACCACAGGGCACCGACCAAATGTGTAACTTTTACTGATTAACTATGAAAAATATTCAAACCATCGCTGACAAAGCCGCTATTACTTTATCTGTCGCCTGCACTATCCAATGTCTGGCGCTGCCGCTATTGGCAGTATTTTTGCCCACCGCTTTGGCCCTGTATCTGGGAGACGAACAATTTCACCTGTGGATGCTAGTTGCCGTGGTGCCGACCAGCCTATTTGCGCTGGGTATGGGCTGTAATAAACATCGAGACTTTAGAATTTTATGGCTGGGATTATCTGGCCTAACGGTACTAATTTTGTCTGCTGTCTTGGGTCATGAAATACTGGGAGAAGTGGGTGAAAAAACCGCCACTACCCTCGGCGCCTGTCTGATTGCAGCAGGCCACCTGCTCAATCATCGCCTGTGCCAAAAAACAGAGTGCCAATGTGAAGCATAACGCCGGTAGCTCTGTGAAAATTAATGGCATCCTCTAAAATGACACCCCCTAAAAAGGCATCCTCTAAAAAGGCATCCTCGAAAGAGCCCCTTCAGGCTATTCCTACCAATATCATCACAGGTTTCTTGGGAGTAGGAAAAACATCAGCTATCTTGCATCTATTGCAATCTAAACCCGCCGATGAGCGCTGGGCAGTGCTGGTGAATGAATTTGGTGAAATTGGCGTGGATGGTAGCCTGATGCAGGGCCAACAAGCTGAAGAGCAGCAAATTTATATCCGCGAGGTACCAGGTGGCTGTATGTGTTGCGCCTCTGGGCTGCCAATGCAGATTGCTTTAAACCAGCTGCTTACCCAGGCCAGACCACAGCGACTATTGATTGAACCCACTGGGCTCGGACATCCGGTAGAGGTCCTGGAGTTTCTATCTGCAGATTATTGTGATGTGCTTTCAATTCAAAAAACCCTCACTCTGGTTGATGCGCGAAAACTGGAAGATAACCGCTATACCGAGCACGCCACATTTAATCAGCAAATTGCTATCGCTGATGTGATTGTTGGCAATAAGCAGGATCTGTATCAGCCTGATCACGAAGCGCTGCTAAGACATTACGCAAAATCCAATGCACTCCCGGGAACAGAGGTTGTTCTAACACAGCAAGGAAGGCTGTCGACTGAGCTATTACAGGGGCCCACTGCCCTATCTGAGCAGATCAGTCACAAGCCCCACAGCCATCATCACGCAAGCACTGAGGATGCGGATTTAGCCAATGCCCCGATGCCTGCCTCTGGCTATGTCAAGGCGGTGAATCAGGGCGAGGGATTCCAGAGTATTGGCTGGCGTTTTGCCCCAACCAAGATGTTTAACAAAGCCCAGCTCTTTGTATTTCTCAGCGGCATTATCGCCGAGCGAATGAAAGCAGTATTTATTACTGAGTCTGGCGTGTTTGGTTACAACCTAACCAGCGATGCCCTGACCGAGATTGAACTGGATGATTG
>JBMZST010000097.1:0-6288 GCA_049623265.1 Porticoccaceae bacterium | reverse complement strand
GCTATGTTGGTCAGAATGAGGCAGAGCTGACCGAGCAAAAGATTCCCTATGAAATTGGTCGCGCTTACTTTAAAGATACAGCTCGAGCCCATATCTCGGGCGAAGAAGTGGGTATGCTTAAGATTCTGTTCCATCAGGACACATTGGAGATTCTGGGCATTCACTGCTTTGGTGCTGAGGCGGCAGAGATTATTCATATTGGCCAGGCTATTATGAATCAGAAGGGCGAAGCTAACAGTATCAAGTACTTTTTACGTACTACCTTCAACTACCCAACCATGGCCGAGGCCTACCGCATTGCGTCTATGAATGGTTTAAATCGGATCAGTCGCGACCGCCGAAGTTTCGACGGTAAGCAAGCCTAGGGTTCTTGACCGGTTTTCTTTAGTGGTTCCCAATGCTCTGGGTGCCTGACCACAGTGCGGAGTACCCAGTCGCGTTCGAAGTAGACTAAGAGGCCGCTGTATTCCCAGACGGTAATAGGGGGCTCGCCCACTGCACTCTGCATTATCTCCGGCTCTCCAAGGCTATGGATTACCTGATCTTTGGTGTCTCCGCGCTGGGGCAGGTCTAGATTACTATTATTTGTCTGTTGCCCGAGGGGAAGCAGGATTTGCTCGGCACCCAGCGAGCCGCTCAGGCAGAGTAGAAAACAAGCGGTAAATCCTGTTACAGCTAGCCGGTGTTTCATGGTCAACATCCTGTCATCTGATACTTTGATGTGCTAATTGTAGGCAATAGCCCCGTGGAAAACCTGAATTAGTTAGCATTACAGATATCGACTGCGTGTTGTTTGTGGGCAGGGTTTCAGGTTTAATCCCTGCATGTTTAAAAACCTTCCGCTCTTTATCGGTCTGCGCTATACCCGCAGTAGACGCCGTGAAGGGTTTGTCTCCTTTATCTCAGGCTTTTCGCTATTTGCTATGGCGCTTGGTGTTATGGCGCTTATTGTAGTGCTGTCGGTAATGAATGGCTTTGATCGCGAGATTAAGTCTCGGCTGTTGCAGGTTGTGCCCCATATTACTGCCACCTCGGATCAGGGCGTTTCTGGGGCTGATATCGATGACCTCCGCCAAAGGTTAATTACTGATCAATCACCAGTGATGAGCGTTACTCCCATGGTGCAGAGCTTTGCCATGCTGTCCTATCAGTCACAGCAATTGGGCCTGATGGTGCACGCCATAGATCCCCATTGGCCCAGTGCCAAATTGCTCCATGGGCAGATGGTCAGTGGCCATGTGGAGCAACTGCGTCCGGGGGAGTTTGGTATTATTCTGGGTAGTCAGGTAGCCCGTAGATTGGGCGTGTTTGTAGGCGACAGATTACAGCTCACCCTGCCTGAGGTAACAGTGACGCCTGCGGGTATTTTTCCTCGGCTAAAAAGCTTTGTGGTTACCGGCATATTCCAGGTAGGCGCTCAGGTGGACGCTTCGGTATGCTTTGTGCATCAGCAGGATGCTCGCAAGTTGCTACGCCTCGGGGAGCACTATCAGGGTGTTCAGTTAACACTGGATGATGCCTATCAGGCGGATGCCTGGTTGGCCGGTCAGCCTGATCTGATGCCAGGCCAAAAATGGCGCACCTGGACCCAGTCTATGGGCACGTTGTTCCAAGCGATGCGCATGGAGAAACTTGTGGTCAGCTTATTATTATCGGTGATTATTGCCGTTGCGGCGTTTAATATTATCGCCAGTCTAGTACTGATGGTGGCGGATAAACGCAGTGATATAGCAGTGGTTCGAACCCTCGGCGCATCCTCCGGTATGGTGGTGAAAGTGTTTATAGTACAGGGTTTGGCCGTGGGATTTTTGGGTATTTTTGCAGGCACATTATTGGGCTGTCTGCTAGCAGTTTTCATTGGAGATATTGTGAGTCTTATTGAAAGCCTTTTCGGGGTCTATCTATTTGATCCCTCGGTCTATCTGATCAGTGCATTGCCTTCCAGGTTGCTGCTGAGCGACGTGGCAATAGTGGTATTGAGTGCCGGTACCCTGAGCTTTTTAGCAACGTTATACCCAGCCTGGCGGGCAGGGCAGGTGTTGCCGGCGGAGGCGCTTCGCTATGACAGATAAGGCCGTACTTATTGCCTCGAACCTGTATCGGAGCTATCAGCAAGCTGGCGGTGGTGCAGATCTGCCTGTGTTACAGGGCGTTAATCTGCAGGTACAGCAGGGTGAAAAGCTCGCCATAATTGGTGTTTCAGGCTCGGGTAAGACCACTCTGCTCAATGTATTGGGTGGCCTGGATGACCCCTGTGCGGGCTCAGTGCAGCTGTGCGGCACTGACTGGCAAGATCTAGATCCCTCCCGGCGGGCCAGCTGGCGCAATCAACATCTGGGCTTTGTCTATCAATTTCATCATCTGCTGGCCGAGTTTTCGGCACTGGAAAACGTGGCTTTGCCACTGTTGATTGGTGGTGCCCCTGTAGCCCAGGCCAGTGAGCGCGCTGAAGAGCTATTGGGGCGTGTGGGCCTGGCTGAGCGACTTAAACACCAGCCCGCCGAGCTGTCAGGTGGTGAGCGTCAGCGCGTGGCCATAGCACGGGCCCTGGTTACTCAGCCAGCCGTGGTACTTATGGATGAGCCCACAGGTAATCTGGATCCTCACACCGCTGAGTCTATTCTGGACCTGCTGATAGAACTCAATGAAACCTTGGGTATCTCCACGGTGATGGTTACCCATGACCCGGCGATTGCCCGTCGTATGGATCGCGCTGTGCGTCTGGTGGACGGTTTGCTGGAGCCCGCTGTTGTTTAGGTCGGTACCCCTGTTGGTTGGCCTGCGTTATTTCACTTCGGGTGGTCGCGGTAATCTGTTGGTCTCGTTTATCTCAATGTTAGCCATTGCCGGGTTGGCGCTGGGTGTAGCCCTGCTGGTGGTGGTGATATCAGTAATGAATGGTTTTGATCGCGAGTTGCGAGAGCGAATCTTGTCGGTAGTGCCCCATGTGCAGTTGATCCACGGGGTGGGTGTCGATAACTGGCAGCAGCAGCGAGAATTGATTGCTGGGCTTAACCAGGTCACGGAAGCTACGCCCTACAACGAAGTCGAGGGGTTGGTGCACAGTGGGCGGCAAACCAGGCCAATACAGCTGTTGGGGCTGGCCGTCGAGGCTCTGCCGGCCGGGCTCGAGCAGGTTATTCAGGGCGCAGGGCTGGCAGTGCCAGAGCCCGGGCAGTTGCTGCTGCCTGAGCCGCTGGCAGAGGATTTGCAGACAGTGGTGGGCCAGCGGGTCACGGTCATTATCCCGGCGATCAATGGACGAGCCACCGCTGCCCACAGTTTTTTGGTCACTGGTGTTTTTGCCACCCATACCGAGTTAGATCAGATGCTTGGTCTGGCCTCTCTAGAGCAGGTAGGCAATATGGCCGGGGTAGAGGGGCTGGTGCAGGGTTTCAGATTGCAGGTGCAAGATCAGTTTAATGCTCGCGAGATAGGCTATAGTTTGCTTAAAGAGCTTCCTTTCGGTTACGGTTTTCGCGACTGGTTTCAGACCCATGGTAATCTGTACCAGGCGATTCAGTTATCGCGTAATCTTGTGGGTCTTTTAATCTTTCTTATTGTTGCCATTGCCGCATTTAATGTGGTTTCCATGCTAATGATGTCTGTGGTCAATAAGCGCAGCGATATCGCTATCTTACAGACCCTGGGGCTGACCCGTTCCGCTGTAGTGCGCCTGTTTCTGGTTCAGGGAGCCATGATCGGTCTATTTGGTATTGCACTGGGTGTGATGCTCGGGGCTATCGGTTGTTACTGGGTTGCAGATCTGGTGCTCTGGGTAGAATCCATGCTGGGCACCAAGTTTTTGAATACGGCGGTCTATCCAATCGACTATATTCCCGTTGATTTGCGTTGGGAAGATGTTGCTCAGATTGTTGGGGTAGCCATTGTATTAAATGTTGTTGCCACTCTGTACCCTGCGTTGCGAGCCAGTCGCATGGCCCCAGCTCAGGAGCTGCGGTATGAAGGCTAGGTTTGGCGGTTGTTCTGACGTTGATTTTTGCGCTGCTCCCAATTTTTCACCACTTTCCATCGCCACAGATAGAGGATAGAAAAATAACCCACAGAGGCAAAGATAAGCCCGCACAGCAAGCTGCCAACAAATAGGGGTAACAGCACGCCGGCCCCAAGACTAGAAAACCACTCCCAAGAGAGGGTGACAGTGAACTGCACCGGATCAGTGCTCAATAAGTAGCTACCCAGTCGGTGGGTGAGATAAAACATGGGTGGAATGGTGATGGGGTTGCTTATCCAGATTGCCATTATGCCAATAGGCAGGTTTGCGCCCAGCCAGAAACACATGGCGACGGCGATCAGCGTCTGTATGGGCAATGGAATAAAGGCGCAGAAAATACCCACAAAGATCGCTAGAGAAACTGAGTGGCGGTTGAGGTGGAACAGGTTTGGGTCATGGGCCAGCGAGTTTACCCAGCGCAGCGAGGGCCGTTGCAGCAGCCTGTTGATATCGGGGAGAAAGCGATGAATGGTTTTTCGCGGCATAGCGTCTGTTTTACCCGTCTGATGCTATCGCCATTATGCCCGCAATAGAGTCTTGGAACCAGTGTAAAACCAGGTTAAAACCAGACAAAATACTGAGTCCGAGATACAATGGGCGCCTCCACCAACAACTGATTTGGAATCATCTCTTTGAAACAGCAAAGCGAGCCAGCTCTGGCAATTAGCCAGCTAAGTAAAACCTATGAAGACGGCTTTCAGGCTCTGAAAGGCATAGATCTAACTGTAGCACCCGGCGATTTTTTTGCCTTGCTGGGGCCCAATGGTGCGGGCAAATCAACCACCATAGGCATTATTTGCTCCCTGGTGCGTAAAACCACAGGCTCGGTAAAGATCTTTGGACATGACATAGATGAAGATTTTAGTACTGCCAAGCAGTTTGTTGGCGTGGTACCTCAAGAATTTAATTTTAATCAGTTTGAAAAGCCGATTGATATTCTGATTAACCAGGCTGGGTACTATGGTATTCCCGCCGCGGAGGCTCGTGAGCGAGCTGAAAAATATCTGCGGCAACTGGCGCTGTGGGATAAGCGTGATATTGCATCGCGAACCCTGTCTGGTGGTATGAAGCGTCGTTTGATGATTGCTCGCGCCCTAATTCACCAGCCCAAGTTACTGGTGTTGGATGAGCCCACCGCTGGTGTGGATATAGAATTGCGTCGCTCAATGTGGGAGTTTCTGCAGGAGATCAATCGCCAGGGCACCACCATTATTTTGACCACCCATTATCTGGAAGAGGCCGAGAGCCTGTGTCGCAATATCGCCATTATCGACCATGGCCAGATTGTGAAAAATACCAGTATTCGAGCACTATTAAAGCAGCTCAATAAAGAGACCTTTGTGCTGGATACGCGGGAAGCCCTGGATAGCTGCCCCCAGGTGCAGGACTATCCGCTCACCCTGGTCGAGGATCATAGCCTCGAGGTAGCGATCGACAAGACCCAGTCGGTTAACGAGCTGTTTGCGGCATTGACAGAGCAGGGCATTCATGTGTTGAGCATGCGCAACAAAACCAATCGACTCGAGGAGCTCTTCTTCGATCTGGTAGAGAAAAATTTGCAGGAGAACAACCATGAATAATGGTCAAAAATGGACTGCTTTCAGCACCATTGTCCGCCGCGAGATCCACCGGTTTCTGCGTATCTGGCCCCAGACCCTGGTGCCGCCAATTATTACCATTGTTCTGTATTTTGTGATCTTTGGTCGACTGATTGGCTCTCGCATCGGTGAGATGTCAGATTTGCCCTATATTCAGTTTGTAGCCCCGGGGTTGATTATGATGTCGGTGATTACCAACTCCTATTCCAATGTGGTGTCCTCGTTTTATGGCTCAAAGTTCCAGCGTAACATTGAAGAGCTCTTGGTATCGCCAACGCCCAACTGGATTATTCTGCTGGGCTATGTAGTAGGCGGTATGAGCCGCGGACTTGGAGTGGGTGCCATGGTGACTCTGCTGTCCCTGTATTTTGCTGATTTCAGCTTGCATAGTCTGCCAATCACGATTGGCATTGTGCTGATGACCTCGTTGATGTTTAGCCTGGCTGGACTGATCAATGCGATTTTTGCCGGTAGCTTTGACGATATTTCGATTATTCCGACCTTTGTTTTAACCCCGCTAATCTATCTGGGTGGGGTGTTTTACTCTATTGATATGCTGGGTGATTTTTGGGGCTCGGTCTCACTGATCAACCCTATACTCTACATGGTCAATGCCTTCCGCTATGGCATGGTAGGCATTACAGATATCAATGTTGCCTGGTCGTTTATTATGGT